>QNBK01000307.1 GCA_003644105.1 Spirochaetota bacterium
ACGCTGATGGCCAATTTCTCCGCAGCAGGGGAGAATCTTGCAGTTCTCAGGTATGACGGTATAGACCGCCCCGGGGAAAGTGCAAATGCCAACATTAATTCCCGCCGGGGGTATGAAATGATCGGTTACAGAATTGATCAGGGTTACACGGATCTGGAAGCTACAATGCACTGGATAAAGAATAATGATATTTTTAATGCAGATAAAACGGTGCTGATTTCTTTCAGTATGTCAGCCCTGGATGCGAGGCGTCTTCAGGCAGCATCAAAAGCGCCACAGGCGGATTACTGGATAAGCGTTATGGGTATCAGCTCTGCACAGGGTGCACTTAGGAATATACTTGGAGGCCTTGATGTTATAGCAAGTCATCGGATGGGACTGCCAATAGGAACAATGGGGATGCTGGGGCAACTGATTGATATGGATCAAATGGCTGCAGACATGACCCGGCTGGGATATGCCACTTCTGCTGATGCACGTGAAACCATGTCGAAAATCAAATCACCGGTAACATGGCTTTTCGGAGCTTATGACAAATGGATAATTCCGGATGAAATCAATGATATCATGAGTATAAAATCTCCAGGTGAACGGGAAATCATTAAAATACCCACAGCCCATAACCTGAGAACCAGTAATGATGCTATCAAGACATTCCAGATGCTCTCAGATGCGATACTACGCCGCTTGAGAAGGAAGGAGCTCCCCTCTGTATCTCCAGATAGAACAGAATTACTCGATCTTCTAACCCGGGAAAGAGAACGGGTAATGGAAAATGAAGAACTGGATGCCAGACGGTACTGGAAAGGATATCTGATTGGTGAAAGTGAGGAGGAAGAGGGTTATGATTTTTACCGTAAATTGACTGATTTCAAGGAGTTCCTTGATGATGAAGTTTCCCTGCTGAACCCAGAACCCGGGGAATCAATTGCTGATTTGGGCTGTGGTACCGGCCTGGTTAGTGAGGCAATACTCTCCAGTCTGGCGGTAAATGGTACTGATTTAAGAGGAACCAGATTTACAGCTGTCGACCTGATAGATGAAGCATTGGTTAAAGCTGAAAAAAAGTATCAGAAACTCTGCACTTCGTATCCTGAACTTAAAGTAGTTAAGGATTCCTGGATTTCTATGGACCTTGAACCTGACGCTCTTGCAGGACTGAGAAATATTGTAAAGCAACCTGAAGATATTCCGGCAGTTATTACAGATCTGCGTGAGAGAATCAAAGGATTACAATCAGAAACAATCCATAGGCTGGAAAGTATCCCGAAAACAATGATGTCCGATATTCTGAAAGGAAACCGAATCGGTATTGAGATGCAGAAAGAGCTTGATTCTAACACCTCCGCCGGAGATTCCCTGGTCCTGACGGATCTGAACAGGGCTGCCCGTTTCATCCTCGGAGATATTGACGAGGAAGATTTAAAACCGAACAGAAGGAGGGGAAGCGGCAGACTTTCTTCAAACCGCCTGGTACAGGTTCGAAGTTCCGATCTTTTGCTGGCCGCAATGAACCTGGGAGATTGGAGTCGGGAGGGAAAGCCTTCATTGGACGATAGTAGTTTTGATGTGATTTGCGGTAGTTTATTCCTCTCCTATCTATTTGTACCCGGGGAAGCTGTAAAGGAATTCTTCAGAATGCTTAAACCGGATGGAAGACTGCTGATATCCACGATGAAACCGGATAGTGATATATCAGGCATATTCACCCGTTATATACAGGAACAGTCCTCAATGGATACTGGTTCTGATCTAAAAGAGCGTAAAGAAGATAACCTGAGGGAAGCCCGTTCAATGCTTAATGAAGCTGCTGCATTGTTTACCCTCGAAGAAGATGGATGGTTCCGCTTTTTTGATGAACATGAACTCATCACCATGATGAGAAACGCAGGTTTTACAAATATTCGTGTTACAGAAAGCTTGGGAAAGCCCGCTCAAGCCCTGATAATCACCGGAAGAAAGAAAAAGGTTTGACCCGGAGCAAAACTCCACGTATGATTCCACTTGCAATAATAGGTATTAGCTAAATCATTAAAAGGTAATCACTTATTCATTTTATTGCATAGTAGGAATTTGTATGTCGTTGATAAATGAAGTCTTTGCATCTCTTGAGAATTGGGGAGAGCATCCGGTAATGAGAGAGATTTCATCAGATCAGTCTGAAAAATCAGTCAACAGCGAAGAATTCCGATATAAAGTGGAGAGATTATCCCGTTTTCTTTCCAGGAGCGGTGTCGGAGAAAGCGTTCCCGTTCCCATGTTTCTGGAAAATTCTATGGATTTCCCCATTGTGTTCCTGGCTCTTATAAATCTCAAAGCAATTCCAGTCATGGTGAAAATGGATTACAGAACAGTAGAGCTCTCCGAGATATTCAGAAATCTTAAACCTGATGTTGTAATCACTGAGAAAAGCCATCTTCCGGTTTTAGCCCCCTGGTTAGCTGAAAAAAATGTCATATGCAGGGAATCGGGTAACTTCACTGAGCTCCAGAGCGGGCCTGAACAAGCACAAAATATTCAAGTCCCTGATAAGATTGCATCTATCAACTACACATACCGGGGTTACGGATACCCGTTAGGTTCCATGGCTCCTCACAGCCAATACCTTCATGGAGCCAAAGTACTGCAGGACGGACTTCAGGCTGTTAATGGCGAAAGTATGCTTGTAATCCTGCCGATGTCTCATATTTTCACCCTTATCGGCTGTATTTTCGTACCGCTGATGAATAAACTCACTGCTGTAATTTCACAATCCATGAATCCAAGGATTCTTTTCCCCATTATTCAGAAGTATTCAGTTCAGCATATTCTTTCTGTTCCCGAAGTCTATGAACTTCTCTACCGTGTAAAGAATGAGGAAGTTACACTCAATTCCCTGAAAGCGTTTGTTTCCGGGGGCAGCTTACTCTCTCCGGATAAATATTGGGAATATGGACGAAAATTTAATGTCGAAGTTCTTCATGGTTATGGATTGACTGAGTTTACACCTGTTAGCCGCAATATCCGTGGTAACTCTCGTCCTGGAACTATCGGTCCTTTATGTGAGGGTATCGGATACTCCTTTGAAAATGGAGAGTTATTAATAGAGACACCTCATGCCACCCGGGGCTACTACAGAAGAGATATGGAAACTTCTGAAATAATCAAAGGCAATCTGGTCCGTACCGGAGACATCACTCATATGGAAAATTCACATCTTGTGTTCGACCAGGAAAAGAAGAAAACTCGGAAAATCAACGGGAATATTATAGATCTGATTGAAATTGAGAATGTTATCGATAGTTACCCTGGTACAGATCGTTTCCGAATTGAATTTGAACAGGGAAGACTCACTTCCTATCTGCATTTTAAAACAAAGGATTCGTCGGAAAAGGACAAACTGAGAGCCTATCTTATTGATCGAATAGCCAGATATAAAATACCCAGGATCGTTACAGGAGTAGAAATATGAGAATCGCATTTATCAATCCTATATTTACCCTAGTCAGCAATAATGACGCTCTGAAAGAATTTATTAAAGATTCACCTTTCATGTATTTTTACAGCCAGTTCTGGTCAGGTTTCAGTAATGGACTACTCACACTGGCAGCGCTTACCCCCGATGACATCGAATCCGTATACATTGACGAAAGCCATGAGTCAATTCCGTTCAATGAGAACTTTGATATTATCGCCATAACCGCCACAACCCAGCAGATTATGCGGGCCTATGCCATTGCTGAACGATTTAAAAATTCACCGGAACCTCCATGTATTGTTATCGGCGGTTCCCACGCAAGTTTTATGTCCGATGAAGCATCACGACATGTTGATGTAGTTTTTATCGGCGAAGCCGAAAATAGCTGGCCGCAATTTCTCAGAGAT
>QNBK01000308.1 GCA_003644105.1 Spirochaetota bacterium
CATCCAAAAGAAAAAGGGAACCGTCGTCGAGGTGCACACGCAGTACACTCCCGTCGGTTCCCTCTCTTTTGAGTTCGGTAATTTTAACGCTTGGAGAACTGGAACTTCTTCCTGGCTCCGGGCTGACCATACTTTTTACGCTCAACCATACGTGCATCTCTGGTAAGAAAGCCGTTAGCTTTCAGAGTGGGACGATTGGTTTCATCGAGTTCGACGAGGGCCCGGGCAATTCCGTGACGGACTGCACCGGCCTGACCATTGATTCCGCCACCCCGGACATTAACAAGAATGTTCAGCTTTCCCTCATTGGCAGTTACCACCAGGGGCTGCTTGAGGGTATCCCGAAGGGATTCCAGGGGGAAGTACTCTTCAAGACTTTGGCCGTTCACCTTAATTCCCGGCGCACCTTCCCGAATATAAACCCGGGCTACAGAGGTTTTACGACGGCCTGTGCCGTTGGATAAAATCTTAATCACATTTTGCTCCTAGAGTTCCAGTGCTTCGGGCTGCTGCGCATCATGGGGATGGGCGGCGCCGGCATAAATTTTGACATTCCGGTAGAGTTTGTTACCCAGGGCACCCCGGGGAAGCATGCCTCTGACGGCTTTTTCCATGGGAGCTGTCGGTTTGCGGGCAACCAATTTCTCATAGTTGTCGACTTTCAGTCCACCGAGATATCCGGAATGACGGTAGTACAGTTTGTTCTGTCTTTTATTACCGGTCAGCTGAGCCTTCTCGGCATTCACGATGATGACAAAATCACCAACTTCATGGAATGGAACGTAATAGGGCTTATGCTTGCCACGGGCAATCGAAGCTGCTTTAACAGCAACGCGTCCCATGGGCTTTCCGGCCGCATCGATGACATACCATTTCTGATCGACATCTTTCGGTTTTACGTAGATCGTTTTCATTTCTTTCGCCTCGAATCTGTTTCAAAGGACTCAAACCGTCAGATTCTGTGGCTAAATACAGAAAAAGACATGAATCCCGTAATTGAGTCTCTTTCGTATGGTTATTGGAAAGAAACCCAAGGGGGTTTAGTGGCGGTATATAATCACCGAATCGGGGACTTTCGTCAATACCGTCTGTTGCGGATTAGAAAAACCAGAAAGCCCGAAGCCATAAGTATGTAGGGCAGTCCGGACAGAGCGGATTTCAACAATGGAATATCCTGCCAGTATGGCAGACTGTAGGTGGCAAGACCGATAAGAACCAGTGTGGCATACAGGGCATCGATAAAGAAAAATATGGCTCCCAGTACAACCAGCATCCACGCCGCATCCCGGGTTCGGGACCATATGGCAATAGCCGGAAATGCCGCAAGAAAGGCGCAGACCATCCGCACTATTACGGGAATAGCCTCAAAGTCGTTCATGTTCTGACAAGTCCTATGGGGATAATTGACCCTCGATTCCCCGAGGGTGCAATCAGCACTCTACGGGAAAAAAGTGTCTCGAACAGTTCTCTGTATTCCCCGTCGTTTCCCCGGAACATCATGTAGGGTCCCCTCTCCTCCCAAATATCGGCATTTCCCGGTGAAATCAGAGAATTTCCGTTCCTGGGAACATCCTTTACCGAGGCACAGCTTCGGCTCAAGGCCGCTAAAATTACAGGAGACAGGGAATCCGAAGTAAACGGGGCTTCCCCGCCGCCCCGGAACAGCACCGGCTGGGCATCGCTCAAACCGGGTAGAGGCACTATGGGAAAAAGAAAATCCGCCGCCGGATGCCCGGGAAGAAGGGGCCGCCCCCAGAGCGCCGGCACCGATCCGGCATCCACGCCGGTGGGAGGCAGATCCAGAGGATCCACCGGGCTCTCCCCCAGTTTCAGGGCTCCCGTGGCCCTCTCGGCGCTGCGGAATATCCGCATCCCTGAGTACCCCGGGAAAAGGCGCAAGAGGGCCCCTTCCAGCCGCTTTTCCCAGTGACTCGGGTACGGGGCGTAAAGTCCCCGGGCGATTTCATTCTTCAGCCTTAAGGAAACACCTTTGGGCCGGTGTCCCATCAGGGCCCGGCCGCCGTCGGCCCAGCAGTCCAGCCAGCGAGTTCCCTCAGAGGTGTAGAGGTGATGTTCCCGGGCCCGGTTAATCCGGGGGAGACGGGCGATAAGAGCCGATTCGTCAGGGCTTAAAGGGCCGAACATCTTGAATGCTCCTTAACGGTGTTCCGGATGACGTAAAAGAGTAAAACCTCCGGGCGGGAGAGGTCATTTTAAAAAAAGACATTACCAATCGTCCCCGGCTGTACCAAGCAGCTCCAGATGATTGGATGAGAACTCAGGGAGAAGGGTGGCACTGCGCCCGGACTCGAAGAGAACGTGAATCACGGTATGCCCCCCGTTGGCCATGCGCTTCTGCACCACACCCACGCCGTACTCATCGTGCATGAGTTTAACACCCGGACGCCAGGGATCGTAAGCCGACTCCCGGGAATCACCAGCACCCTCCACCCGGATCGTTTCGTCGGGCACCTCCTGGAGAAAACGGGAAGGCACGGTATCCCGGTAACGCCCCCAGAGCATACGCCGGCGGCAGGTGGTAAAGGCCAGCTCCTTCCGGGCACGGGTAATGGCCACGTAAAACAGGCGGCGCTCTTCCTCCAGCTCATCATCGTCGAAGCCCTCATCCCCCCGGGGGAAAAGACCCTCTTCCATCCCGGTGATGATAACGCTGTCGAATTCCAGACCCTTGGTGTTGTGCATGGTAATCAGGGTAACCCGGTTATCATCTTCCTCCTCTTCTTCAAGGAGAGCCTGGTCCAGCTCCACCAGTTCCAGAAAAGCGGTGAGACCTTCAGGCGTTGATGGATATTCGGAGGCGGCATTCACCAGCTCGTCGAGATTCCGGGTCCGCTGGCTGTTTTCCACCCGGTCCACCTCCCGGTAATGCTCCAGGAGCCCCGAAGCATCGGCGAGATCCTGAATCAGAAAACCCAGATGCTCAAAGCTTTCAGAGTCGGTATAGCGTTCTGAAAGTTCGGATAGAAATCTCAGGGCTTTGGCGGCTTTCCCCTTTGCGGGATATTTACGGCAGGCTTCAAGGATGTCCCCGGAATGATTTGTGAGAGCGGCGTCCATCAGGCGGTTGAGGCCGGTTTTTCCCAGTCCCCGGGCGGGTTTGTTGGCGATGCGCCGGAAAGCCACTTCGTCCCGGTGGTTGGCCAGCCAGGAAAGATAGGCCAGAACGTCCTTCACCTCTTCTCTCTGGTAGAAGCTCAGGGTTCCCACGATGCGGTAGGGAATGTTCCGCTTGCGAAAGAGGGTTTCAAACACCCGGGACTGGGCGTTGGTGCGGTACAGGATAGCGGTGCCGCTGTATTTTCCATCGGAACTTCCATCTGGATTTTCTGCCGATTTTTCTGCCGCGGCGGCATCGATGCGCTCGGCGCACCATTCGGCCTCATCGTTGTGGTCTTCCAGATAGGCCATAACGGCTTTGTTCCCGGTTTCCCCGGCAGTCCAGAGGGTTTTCCCCAGACGTCCGGTGTTGTTGGACACCACCGCCGAGGCGATTTCCAGTATGGTGGCGGTGGATCGGTAGTTCTGTTCCAGCTTCACCACCTGGGTCCCGGGGAACATATCGGGAAATCCCAGGATGTTTCCCACTTCGGCACCCCGGAAGCGGTAGATGGACTGATCATCATCCCCCACTACCCCCAGCCAGGTTTTCGGCCCCACCAGCTCCCGGAGCAGCTGGTACTGGGCCACATTGGTATCCTGATATTCGTCTACCAGAACCGCCAGAAATCTCTGCTGTATCCGGTTCTTGATTTCAGGATGACCCCGGAGCAGCCGGATGGGAAGGAGTATCAGATCGCCGAAATCGACGTTGCCGATATCCC
>QNBK01000309.1 GCA_003644105.1 Spirochaetota bacterium
AAAAAGGAGCCGCCCTTTCGGGGCGGCCCCACTCCTTTTCAGAGGGACCGACTTCCGGTGGAAGCTGTCCGTGAAGATTAAGCCTCTTTCTGACTGGCCGCAATTATATCCTGAGCCACTTTCCCGGAAACCGGATCGTAATGACTGAACTCTATCTCGTAGGCTCCAGTTCCGGACGTGAGCGATTTCATGTCGATGGCGTAGGTAAGCAGTTCTCCCTGGGGGACGACAGCCTTGATGGATTGTATTCCGCCGCCTATGGGAGACTGATCCTGCACACGACCACGTTTACTGGAAAGATCTGAGAGAACATCACCAAGATACTGGTCTTCCACATAGATCGTCAGATTCACCATGGGTTCCAGCAATGTGGGACCGCATTTCTCGCAGGCCTGCCTCAGCGCATTTTTCGCAGCCAGCTTGAAAGCCATTTCCGATGAATCCACAGGATGCTCTTTCCCGTCAAAAACACTCACACTGATGTCGACAAGGGGATAGCCGGCAAGAAATCCTTCCTGCATGGCTTCCCGTAAGCCTTTCTCAATTCCCGGGAAGTACCCCCGGCTGATAGAACCACCCTTGGTATCGTTGGTCATCTCAAAATCTTCACCCCGCTTAAGGGGTTTTACTCTGATGAAAACTTTGGCATACTGACCGTGTCCGCCGGTCTGCTTTTTGTGAGCATACTCAGCTTCTGCGGACTTAGTGATAGTTTCTCTGTAGGGGATTCTCGGCTTACGCGTAAGAACTTTTATCTTTGATTCATTTAATAGTTTTTCAAAGATGCTGTTTACATGCATCTCACCCATACCGGCGATCACCGTTTCTTTGGTTTCTTCATCAAAACCAATTGTAAAGGTGAGATCCTGCTCGGAAATTCGGTGAAGATAATCATTCATCTTATCTTCATCCTTCTGATTCTCCGCACTTATAGCCAATGTATGAACCGGAGGGGGGAGTGCCAGAGGTTTAAAATGAATCTTGGATGATACACCGCTGATTGTACCGTTCGTATGAACAGACTCCAGCTTCACAACGGCACCGAGGTCTCCAGCTACCAGTTCTGTAGTCTCTTTCAGAGATTTTCCATTGATATTGTAAACTTTAGAGATTCGCTCTTTCTTATCGGTTCGGGTGTTGTATACCTCTCCTGCTTTCAGTACACCGCTGACAACTTTAAGAAAACTGATTTTACCGGAAAATTTGTCAATCGAAGTTTTATAGACAAACCCTGAGAACGCTCCTTTATCGTCATAGGGTATTGGGTCCCCGTCTTCCAGGGGTTCTGACTCTCTTCCAGGTGCGGGGCAGAGCTCGGAGAGGATATCAAGAAGATCGCTGATACCGGTACCCAGCTCTGCAGAACCGCAGAGAACAGGAACGAAGTTATTGGCAGCCATACCTTCATTCAAGCCTTTGAGTATATCATCACGGCTAAGAGTGCCGTCATCAAAGAATTTTTCTGTGAGTTCATCATCACCTTCAGCGGCCATTTCTATGAGTTTTTCCCGCCAGGCGGCAATTTCTTCATTCATATCCGAAGGAATCTCTGTTTCCGCACCACCGGCTTTTATTGCTCTCATGTGCAGAAGGTCAACAATACCATCATGAGATGATCCCTGACCGAGAGGCAGGGTTAACGGCACAGCGGTAATCTTGAAGGCCTCTTTTATTTCATCAAGAGATTTCTGGAAATCAGCTCGATCCTGGTCCATCTTGTTGATAAAGACAACCCGGGGCAAATCCCGATGATCCAGCCTTCGCCAGAGTTTGACAGTTTCTATCTGAATACCCGCAGGTGCACTGATAACCATAACGGCGGTTTCTGCTGCCCTGAACGAGGCAACCACCTCACCGACAAAATCAGAGGAGCCGGGGGTATCAAGAACATTAATTTTTGTGTCCTTCCAGGGGAGTGTCATAAGACTTGTATGGATAGAAAACTTGTGTTCTATCTCATCTTCCTGATAGTCACTCATAGTCCGGCCGCTTTCCACAGGCTCAGCTTTTGAAATGACTCCGGAACGGAACAGCATCTGCTCCACCAATGATGTTTTACCTGTACTTCCGTGTCCGCATACTGCGACATTACGGATGGCGTTCATGGAAATTGCCATGAAGGATCCTCCTCGATTTAAAAAAGATTTAATATTAAACAAACGAATCCTACGACAGGATTATCGTACAGTCAAATAAAATCGCTTCAAAAAATTTAATGAGACACGAAGAGTTAAGAAAAGGGTTCTGATGATGAGCCAGCTTGGCAATAGGGTCTATCAGCTTGTTTTCGTTGCAAAATGACTGAACTCCATTGAAAAAGTTCCCCGGCCCTGGGTAAGGCTTCGAAGTGTTGTGGAATATCCGAACATATTAACCAGAGGAGCCTTTGCTTTCACCAGCTCATAGGAGGGTCGTGATTCCATGCTGTCCACATGGCCTCCCCGCTGACTCAGATTGCTGATGACATCTCCCACCTGCTCAGAAGGGCACATCACATCAACTTCCATAATGGGTTCGAGAAGAACAGGAGATGCCTTCCGGCAGGCGGCATCATATCCCAGGGAAGAAGCGGCTTCAAAAGCTATTTCACTGGCGGTAAGTTCCTGGAAAACAACACCTGTTAATGTAACTTTCACATCCACAGCGGGATAACCCATAACGATACCTGAAGGGAAAGAGGCTTCAATACCCCGTCGAACCGCTTCCTGGAAATTAGCCGGAAGCTTTCCTGTGGACAGGGAAGATTCAAAATAATTACCTTCTCCTCGATCTCTCGGTTCAACCTGGAGGGTGATGGTAGCGGCATGTTCTTTACCGGCAAGAGTCCGCTGATACGTCTCGGAATGGCTGACAGCCTTGGTTATAGACTCTCTATAGGTTACCTGAGGCTTACCGACGTTAGCTTCAACCTTGTATTCCTCAAGCACTCGGGTTACAAGAACATCCAGATGCAGCTCTCCCATTCCGGAGATAATAAGTTGCCCGGTTTCGTCATTTTCTTTTACGGCAAAGGTAGGATCTTCCCTGCGCAGATTGTCCAGTGCATTTTTGAGTTTGGACTGATCGCTCATCGTTTTCGGTTCGATGGCAACAGAAATAACAGGTTCAGGAAATTCCATGTTCTCAAGAATTACAGGATACCCTTCAGAAGCCAGCGTCTCGCCGGTTCTGGCAAACTTCATTCCGATGGCAACACCGATATCCCCGGCCCGCAGTTCTGAAATCTGCTCATGATGATTTGCATGCATTCTTAATAGGCGGTTTACCCGTTCACGTTTTTTTCCATTGACGTTCAGTACAGCTGTTCCTGATTTTATGATTCCTGAATAGACTCTCAGGTAACAGAGCATTCCCATTTCACGATCGTGCTGAATCTTGAATATAAGTGCAGAGAGATTTTCCTTGTCGGTCCTTGGAATCTTGATTTCCTCATCCTTTTTCCCATGGATAGCTGGAATAGGAGGAAGCTCTTCCGGGGAGGGAAGATAGTTGATTACTGCATCAAGTACAGGCTGAACACCCTTGTTTTTCAAAGAGGAGCCAACAAGAACTGGAACAATCTCCCGGGTAATTGTGGCTTCTCTGAGAGTCTTATGAATCAGATCGCTGCTTACAGCTTTGCCTTCCAGATAAAGATCTGTAATTTCATCACTGTAGGCCGACAGAGCATCAATGAGTTTTTCACGCCATACTTCGGCTATTTCACGATGCTCTTCACGTATATCAGAGAATCGAAGCTCAGCTCCTTCAGTATCAAGATCCCAATGAACTTCCTGCATTTTAATCAGATCGATATTCCCCTCATACGCCGATTCCAC
>QNBK01000310.1 GCA_003644105.1 Spirochaetota bacterium
ACTGGAGGCGTGAACCTCTGGATCGCCCGGGACTGCTGAACAAGGTGACTGCCGGCGGCAACTTGAGCCGGGATGAGGCGGCGGCCTTCATGGATGAGCTCACCGACGGCTCCCTGGAGGATGCCTATATTGCCGGGATGCTCACCGCCCTGTCGTCCAAGGGTATTACCGCCGATGAGGTGGCCGGATGTGTTTCGGTGCTGGTGGAGAAGCGGCGACCGGTGGAACTGCCCCGGGATGCCGTTTCCGGCGGGATACTGGATACCTGCGGTACCGGTGGGGATGGTCTTCACACCTTTAATATTTCATCTTTTTCGGCTCTGCTGGCTTCCAGCTGCGGGGCTACTGTAGCCAAGCACGGTAACAGGGCGGTGAGTTCAAAGTCCGGAAGTACGGAATTTTATGCGGCTCTGGGTATTTCTGTGGATCTGGATGCTCAAGGAGTGGCGGAAAGCGTTGCCTCTGAGGGCTTTGGCTACATGGCGGCGCCTCTCTTTCACGGAGCCATGCGTTATGCCGGTCCTGTCCGTAAGGTTCTCGGGGTGAAAACCATCATGAACACCCTGGGACCCCTGGCGAATCCCGCCGGGGCGGATTTCCAGCTTATCGGAGTTTTTGATGATGCTCTGCTGCCGGTGATGGCCCGGGCGGCGAAGATGCTCGGGGTGAAGCGGGTGTGGACGGTACGTTCTCTGGACGGACTGGATGAGATTTCCCCTGGAGCCCCTACGAAGATTTTCAGGATTGATGAGAAAGGTGTGGAGTCAGAAGAGCTGTTTGATCCTTCAACCTTTGGGATTTCAGGTTTCAGCGTTGACGATCTGGCTGGAGGGAACGGCGCTGAGAACGCCCGGGCCGCCAGAGAGCTTCTCCGTGGGGGCGGGGTACCAGCCTTGAGGGAGGCGGTCTGCCTGAATGCCGGGGCCGCTCTGGCGGTGGCGGGAATTGCAGCTGATATAGGAGATGGGTACCGGCAGGCGAAGGCCGCTCTTGATGATGGTAGGGCGGCGGCCAAGGTGGAGGCCCTGAGTAAACGGGCCGGAGCCGGGGCGGGGGGGTCTTGATGGTGAGCAGCATGATCGATACAAGCCGCGGTTCAGGTAATACTCCGGATATTCTGCTGAAGATAGCCGCTGAGAGGATGGCGAGGGTGAAACGCAAAGGGGCTGCTCAGGGGCTGAAATTACCGAGTGAACGAAAACTACCTCTGGTAGAATTTACCAGCAGCAGTCGGGAAGCTGGCTCAGGTATCCTCATTGCCGAGATAAAGCGCCGCAGCCCCTCAAAAGGGGATATCGCCGAGATACCCGATCCTGCCGCACTGGCAGGCCGCTTCCGGGATGCGGGGTTCCGCCGGGTAAGTGTACTCACCGAAGAGGAGCATTTCGGCGGCTCCCTTTCCGATTTGATTGAGGTGAAAACCGCCCATCCGGAGCTGGCGGTTCTTCGCAAGGATTTTCTCTTAAGTGTAGATGATATCGATGTGAGCTGGCGGGCCGGTGCAGATGCCGTGTTGTTGATTTCCGCTCTTCTGGAAGCGGATCTTCTCAAGGCCATGTACGATCGGGCTTCAGAATTTGGACTCTCCTGTCTGGTGGAGGTGCATTCCAGGCAGGATGTGGACAAGGTCCGTCCCCTTTCCCCGCCGCTGATGGGCATCAACAGCCGGGATTTAAGGCGGTTCAAGGTGGAGCCCCTTATCCCCCTGGAAATCCGCAGGTTTATCGACTGGCCCTGTGATGTTATCTACGAATCGGGTGTTTCATCTGTGGATGATGCTCTCTTTGTGAGAGGTACGGGGTTTTCAGGCTTCCTGGTGGGAGAGGCGGTGGCCCGGTTTCCGGAGCTGGCAGCTGAATTTGTTTCCGCCTGGAATAATACCGATGAGGCCCGTCGGCGGTTCGCCGCCTGGGGTAGACTCTACACCGGTTCTTCCCCGGATTTTCCGGCAACTCTGGTGAAAATCTGCGGTATCACCAACCGGGCCGACGCAGAGGCGGCGGTTGAGGCCGGGGCGGATATGATTGGTTTTATTCTGGCCGAATCTCCCCGCCGGACATCCCTTGAGTTGATTCGTGAGTGTGCGGATCTGCCGGTGATGAAGGCGGGGGTGGTGGTTTTAGCCGCCGGTGAAGACTTACCGGATGATATCGCCGCTTTGCTGGAAGAGGGGGTGTTGGATTTTATTCAGTTTCACGGTGATGAATCGGCAGGGACGGTCCGAAGATGGCCGTCTTACAAGGCGCTGCGCCTGAGGGTTCCAGATGATGCGGGGGCCATGGACAGAGCGGGAAGCCCTGCTGTGCTGGTTGATGCTTTCTCGCCGGAGGCCAGGGGGGGAACCGGAAAGAGATTGGATGAGTCTCTGGTATCAGCCGCCATCGGGCATCGACGTCTCTGGCTGGCCGGGGGCCTGACAGCGGAAAACGTCGGTATGATTGTAACTGTCTGGAAGCCAGGTCTGGTGGATGTCTCCAGCGGTGTGGAAAGGGAAAAGGGTCTGAAAGATCACGATAAGCTGAAGAGATTTGTGGCAGCGGCGAAAGGAATTAAGGACGGTGCGGCAGAGGTCAATATGGAGAATGAAAAATGAGCGATAGAGGCTTTTTCGGAGACTACGGCGGACGCTATGTTGCCGAGGTGCTCCGTGAGCCTCTGGAACATCTGGAGGCTGAGTTTCAAAATGCTATGGCCGACCCTGAATACCTGGCCGAACTGGAGGCTTTCAACCGGGAATACATCGGCCGGCCGACACCACTGCTCCCGGCACGAAACGCCTCGGCGGCCATAGGCGGGGCGGATATTTATATAAAACTGGAGGGTCTGGCCAACACCGGGGCCCACAAGATAAACAACGCCGCGGGGCAGGCGCTGCTGGCAAAACGCATGGGGAAAAAGCGCATCATCGCAGAAACAGGGGCGGGCCAGCACGGGGTGGCCGTGGCTGCAGCCTGTGCCAGGCTTGGACTGGATTGTGTGGTGTACATGGGAGATGTGGACATTCGCCGACAGCATCCCAATGTCTACTGGATGGAGCTTTTCGGTGCCGAAGTGAGGCCGGTTTCTTCGGGCTCCCGGACCTTGAAAGACGCGGTGAACGCGGCGCTTCGGGACTGGGCTTCCAGCTGGGAGGACACCCATTATCTGCTGGGATCGGCTCTGGGGCCGGCACCTTACCCGGACATGGTTCGGGAGTTTCAATCGGTTATCGGAAGAGAAACCCGGGCACAGCTTGCAGACTGCGGGGGGATTGAACCGGACGCCCTGGTGGCCTGCGTCGGCGGCGGTTCCAACGCGATAGGGTTCTTTGAGCCTTATCTGGAGGATTCCCGGCCCATACTGATGGGCGCCGAAGCCGGAGGAAGGGGTCCGGGAGAGGGAAACAACGCCGCCCGGATGACCGGAGACGGTAAGGTGGGAGTGGTTCAGGGGTATAAAAGCCGCTTTCTCACCGATGAAGACGGTCAGGTTCTGCCCACCCATTCCATTTCGGCGGGTCTGGATTATGCGGGAATCGGTCCGCAGCTGGCGGATCTGGGGGAATCAGGACGGATACGTTTTGTGAGTGTCCGGGACGATGAGGCTCTGGATGCCCTGAAGTTTTTCGCCCGGAAGGAAGGCTTGATTTTTGCCCTGGAGTCGGCCCATGCAGGGGCGGCGGCCATCGTTCTGGCCCGGGATCTGGGTCCGGGAAAAACCGTGGTGGTGAACATGTCCGGCCGGGGAGACAAAGATATCTTTATTTCCGCAGCAGCCCTGGACGGGCTGTCCTGGAGGAGTTTTCTCAAAGAGGAAAGTGAAGGGG
>QNBK01000311.1 GCA_003644105.1 Spirochaetota bacterium
AGACCGTATCTCCCGAATCAACGACTGGCGTAAGAACTGAGATTCCAGATAGTAGGTTTGGGATCGGCGACCAGCATGTCTTTTACAGCAGCCATCAGGTTTTTAAACGGACCCAGGGCCATGAAGTTTTCCGCATGGGATTTATCGGTCCATGTTCCCAGGGCCATGGCTTCACCCTCACGGGTTAGTAGCTGCATCCGGACAAATCCCGGCTGATCAATGGCTAAATTCAGAATGTTCTTTCCCCATAGCCTGGTGAAATCTTCCATGAATTCCTCTTTAACCGGGTATACCATTGTTGCTGTGTACACAGTCTGTCCTTCTTTCTCTGAAACTTTATAGTCCCAGAACTTTTTGTATGGTTTTATTATCCACCGATCCGCCTGCAAAGTCATCAAAGGCCTTTGTCGCCGGTTCTATGAGCATGGAGCGTATAAAAGGTGCTCCTTCCTCTGCACCCTGGGTGGAATCCTTGATGCAGCATTCCCACTCCAGCACGGCCCAGGAATCATAGCCGGCTTCTGTGAGGGCGGTAAATACCCGTTTGAAGTCCACCTGACCGTCTCCAAGGCTCCTGAATCTCCCGGCGCGGTTCTGCCAGGAAGAATATCCGCCGTAGACGCCCTGCTTCCCTGAAGGGTTGAACTCGGCATCCTTAACGTGGAAGGCTTTTATTTTTTCTCCGTAAATCTCAATAAATCTGATGTAGTCCAGGCATTGAAGGACAAAATGTGATGGGTCGTAAAGAATATTTATTCTTGGATGACCCCCTGCCGCCCCGAGGAACATTTCAAACGATGTACCGTCATGGAGATCTTCACCGGGATGAAGCTCAAAGGCAAGATCGACATTGTACTCATCGGCCGCATCGAGTATGGGCTTCCAGAGTCCTGCAAGGGCTTTGAAACCCTCTTCCACCAGTCCGGCAGGCCGCTGAGGCCAGGGGTACATCAGCGGCCACATCAGGGCGCCGCTGAAACTGGGAAGTACCGATAGGCCCAGGTTAGCCGAGGCTTTAATTGCATTTATCATTTTCTCAACGGCCCATTTCTGCCGGACCTTCGGATTTCCCCGGAGAGGAGGTTCTGTAAAAGAGTCGAACAAATCATCGTAGGAGGGATGAACAGCCACAAGCTGGCCGAATATATGGGATGAGAGTTCGGTAATCGCCAGTCCGTTACATTTACCTTTAAGCTCATCACAGTAGTTTTTCGATTCGGCAGCCAGATCGATATCAATCAGGCTTTTCTCATTGGCGGGAATTTGTACCCCTTCGTATCCCAGGGCTTTGGCCCATGCTGTGATGTCCTGCAGGTTGTTAAAGGGTTTTTTATCGGAAAGAAATTGGGCCAGCAAGATTGCCGGTCCTTTTATTTTTTTCATATTCATCTCCATAAATACAAAAAGCTGCCTGCAGGATACAGGCAGCTTCTTTCTCATACAAGAATCTGGCTATTTAAAGTTCAGCTCGTCAGCAACGTAGTACTGCTCGGCATTCTCTTTGGTAACCAGTTCGGCTGCCAGAATAATCCGGATGGGGAGTTTCTGCTGATAGAAACCTTCAAAAACCTGATTGTTCAGGCCCATAATGGCAAGGCCGATACCTGTTGCAATAGCATCAGGCGGATAGGTAACATTGGCTTTTACCAGTGGGTTGGAATCATCAATAATCCACTTCAGGACTTCCTTGTCTGCACCGCCGCCAAGGAAAATCTTGATGTCATCACGGCCGGACTCTTTGTAAGCCTGGAGGGCGCCTTTCATCATGTCATCATCAGCTGTATAAACCGCATCGATTTCGGGATATTTCTGCAGGTAGTTTTCCATAACAGCAAGGGCCTTTTCGGGGTTCCACATACCTGGCTGGGAATCAAGAACTTCCAGGCCGTATTTAGCTGCAGTGGCTTTGATAGTATCACAACGGATGGTGTTAATTTCACAGGGGATACCTTCAATGATTAAGATTTTGCCCTTGTTGCCAAGCTGCTCGGCAATCCACTGGGTTCCCTTCCGGGTATAACCTTCATCATCATTGGACAGATAAACATCATAAACAGGCCTGGTGGCGCCTCTGTCAAGAACGACGGTATAGACACCGGCGTTGTAGACTTTCTCAATTACGGATGTAAGAGAGGAGTCGAAGGGGAAACAAACCAAAGCGTCGATTTCTTTAATCATCAGGTCTTCAATATCGGCGGCTTGTTTGGTAACACTGTCTGCTGCAACAACAAGGAATTCAAGATCGGGATTGCTGGCTTCCCAGTCACCGACGGCTTTCTGTACCCACCAGTTAACCCGGCCCATATAACCGTGAGTTGCTGTCGGTAGAGAAATACCAATCTTACCTGAGTAATTCTTTGCAGGTGTAATCTCAGATGCCTCTGTATCTGCAACTACAGCCACAGGAGCTGCTGCTGCGACCGGTGCTTCTTTTTTTGCACATCCGGCAAGAAAAGCCACTCCGGCTACCAGCACTACAAGTAATGCCAGAATCAAAACTTTTTTCATTTGGTCCTCCAAATAGTTTTATATATGTTTCAGCTGCCCATCAGCTGTATACATCAATTTAATATCAGCCAGCCGGTTTGCTGGCAAAACTCTTTACCGTTTCCCACTGGGCCCTCTGCATCCTTACCGGGGGCAGGCCACGAAGAATGAGTTTAAGATCGTCCAGTACCATCCTGCCGATCAGGCTGAAGGCCTGAGGAATCCCCCCGGCCCTGTGGGCGGAGAGAATCATATGCTCATTTTTTCTCACTGTGTGGCCGGGACTGACAGGTTCTTCGGGAAATACATCGACGGCGGCAGAAAAATATCCGGAAGATGTCAGGGTGTTCAAGGCGTCGAAGTCGACAACCGCCGCTCGGCTCATCAGCAGAAAAAAAGCATCTCTGCTTATCTTCTCCAGCATAGTCTTATTGAGGAATCCCTGATTTTCCCGGGTAACACCGGCAAAAACAAAGATGAATCGGTTATGAGCGAGTACATCTTCAAGAGAGGCGGGGATGCAGCCCTGGGTTTCAATAACGGTATCGGGAACCCATGGATCGTAGATATGGATTCGGCAGCCGAAGGGCCGGAGCAGGGTAAGCATGGCCCGTCCCAGGTTACCGAATCCGATAAAGCCGACATCCGAACCCGACAGCAGCACCGAATCCCGGCAGCCATCTGCCAGATAGGTTTCTTTACCTGATCTGAAACGGCGGTCTTCCCGGGTTATTCCCCGAGCCATGTCCAGGGCCATCCCTAAAGACATTTCGGCAACGGCCTGAGAGTAGGCTCCTCCGCAGTTCAGAACATGAATATTATTTTTAAAACAGTAATCGTAGTCGATATTCTGGTAAAAATTTCCTTCTACGTTGAATACAGCTTTCAAAGAGGGCATCCTCACAAGGCGCTCCCGGGGGAGATCCATCTGGCCGATAAGAGCTACTGTACTTTTATCGATGGAAGCATCCAGCCGGGAATAGTCCACTGGTCCCTCTCCCTGATAGTCCAGTTCAACTGTTTCATTCAGCTCGGCCATAAGTTCGGCTGGAAAGACGATGCTCAGTGGTTGAGGATGAGAAGCCGCATATACTTTTGGTTTTACTTCCATTGTTATACCTTTGTTCTGCTTACTGTTTCTGTTTCTGAACGTAGACTGCGGCGATGATAACCAGGCCTTTTACCGTACCCTGAAGGTATGGCGAAACACCTACCATGTTAAGCATGTTGTTGATTACCCCGAGTATCAAGGCGCCGAATATGGTACCCCAGATGGTACCCCGGCCGCCGGCCATAACCGTACCGCCGATAATAACG
>QNBK01000312.1 GCA_003644105.1 Spirochaetota bacterium
CGCTGTCCTCGTCTTTCGGTTCCCATCCAGTCTTCTTCCTGGGCAGCACCCCGGCCAGGGGCAGCAGAAGCGGAAGGAAGCGCATCGATTTATGGAAAGTGATCAGTGCCGGGGCCAGAAGCACCGTTTTTTCGCTCTTCACCATTTTTGCCAGTTCCAGGGCCAGCAGCCCCCCCATCGAGTATCCGAGAATATACACCGTTTCGTATCGGGAGCGGAGATCCTGCCAGGCATCACAGGCCCGGCGCATCCAGTCTCTCCGGGAGGCATTCGACAAATCGTCCATATCCGTTCCCGCTCCGGGAAGCCGGGGTACCGAAACAGCGAAACCGGCATCGGCCAGGCAGCCGGCCAGATACCTCAGGTCTGAGGGGCCGCCGGTGTAACCGTGGAGGGCGAGAACCGCCTTCCGGGCATCTTCCGGGTGAATCTCATAGGGCAGGGATAAGGGCATGGTGGCCCGGAGACCTGCCTTCCCGAGGCCGGTTTTCCACCGGGAGAGTTCAATTTTTTTCATATCAGTCCGCCCGGTCCCCCTGAATCCCTCAAACCGTAAAGAACCCTTCCCCGCCGACGGGAATCAGTTTATCCACCACCGGACGTTTGATTTTTCGGGTGGAGGTGGTGGGCAGGGCCTCCTCGACGATACGGATGCGGTCGATGCGCTTGTAGGCATGAAGTTCCCGGTTCACCGTCTTAACCGCCTGAATCAGATCCCTTTGTATGGCCTCGCTCTCAAAAGTTCCCAGACTTTCGTAATGCTCCCGGCTGGGGAAAATAAGAGCTTCAATTCCCTCGGCCCGGGTAACCTCATCCGCCAGGAACCCGCGAACCATAATCTGATCGATCTGGT
Source organism: Spirochaetota bacterium (assembly GCA_003644105.1). Lineage (GTDB taxonomy): Bacteria > Spirochaetota > Spirochaetia > DSM-2461 > DSM-2461 > UBA2779. The sequence continues at coordinate 854 of QNBK01000312.1, forward strand.
GGTAGAGCTGGAAATGATCCTCCACCTCTTCGGGAAAGATATTTTTCCCCCCCTGGGAGACGATAAGATTCTTACTCCGGCCGGTGAGGTAAAGGTAGTTTTCCTTATCCAGGTATCCCAAATCTCCGGTGTGCAGCCAGCCCTCATCGTCGAAGAGCTCGGCGGTGGCTTCCTCGTTCTTCCAGTAGCCCTTACAGCAGATGGGACCCTTTATTACCACCTCGCCGATTCCTTCCTCGTCGGTATTATGAATCTCCATTTCAATCAGGGGGAAAACTTTTCCCACCGAGCTGATTTTGAAGGCATGGGCTGGGTTCAAAGTTGATATGGGAGCTGTTTCCGTCATACCGTAACCCTGGACGAAATCCAGACCCAGTTCCTGGTATCGGCGTACCGTTTCCGGCGCCAGAGGTCCCCCGCCTGAAATCAGATACTTCAGATTGTACAAATTGGCTTTTTTCAACAGGATATTGCCGAAAAGTTTTTTACCGATATTCACTTTGAAGACAATCTTGAAAAATCCGCTCACCCGCATCAGCAGACCCACCAGCAGATGGGAAAACAGACCCTTGGCCCTCACCTTCTTCATCATGCCCTTGAGAATCTTGTTGTAGAGCAGGGGGATGCCCATGAAGATGGTTACCCCGCCGAACTCCAGATCTTTCATGATTTTATCAATCACTATCGCCGGGGCAAACACAATTTCGCTGGCGTGTTTGATACCCTCCAGAAAAACCGCCGTCATGCAGTAGCTGTGGTGCAGGGGCAGCAGGGCGTACCAGACATCGCTCTGATCGGCATTGAGAAAATCGTGATGACAGGCCTGATAAACATCTGTGATGAAATTTTTATGGGTAAGCATCACACCCTTCTCCAATCCCGTTGTTCCCGAGGTGAAAAGAATGGCTGCCAGGTCGTCTTCCCCTGTTTCCGGGAAATCGGCTGTTTTACCGGCGGGAAGTTCGCCTATAAAGCGGCCCACTCCTCGAGAGAGGCTGATTTTATGCTTGATTCCCGAGCCTTTACCCCCGAGAACTTCATGTTTGTCCCCGTCGGCAATGAGGAATCGGGCTTCGGCAAAGGTGATAAGCCTGTTTGCGGTCTCATCCTCCATCTGGGCGTCCATGGGGACGATAACACCGCCTGCTTCCAGTGCAGCCAGATATCCCAGGGCCCACCAGGGGGAGTTTTTACCGATTAAAATCACCCGGTCGCCTTTTTTCAAGCCCTTGCCAACCAGCCAGGATGCGATGTTTTTAACGTATTCCAGAGCTTCCCGGTAGGTTATCCGGACTTCTTCCGGGGAAAATTGGGTGAAGGCGGTCTGCTCGGGGTAGAGGTGGGCGGAGAGGTGGAACTGTTCGGGGATGGTGGGCCATTCGCCCTTGAAGAATTCACCGCGATAGTCTTCCAGCATGTCCCAGGAGTTGATTTCTGCTTTCTTTTCTGCCATTAAGGGGGCTCCTCTGGTCCTTAGTATACTGGAAAATGACCTCTGGCGCCCCGTCTCTTTATGCTTTTCGTCTGGTAGTGAGCAGGCCGCAGGCTGCGTCGATATCCAGCCCCCGGCTCCGGCGAACCGTGGCGATTACCCCCCGGTGGTTCAGATCGTCCCGGAAGCCTGAAATGCGCCCGGGGGGACTCGGCGTTCCGGGGAAGTCCGGAATAGGGTGGTAGGGTATCAGATTCACCCGGGCTCCCAGGCCTTCCAGGATGCGGGCCAGTTCCCGGGAGTGCCGGGAGGAGTCGTTCATCCCGTCTAACATCAGGTATTCGATGGTGAGCCGCCGGCGGCCGAGATCCGCCCGGCGCAGGAAGTTCAGTACTTCGGTAATCGGGTAGCGGCGTTCGTAGGGAATCAGTTCGGCCCTTTCGTCGGGGAATGGGGAATGGAGACTTAATGCCAGACGGCATTCGCTGGCCTGAAGCAGCTCATCAAGCCCCTCGAGTATCCCGATGGTGGAAACGGTAACTTTCTTCGGGCTGAAGCCGAAGCCCCAGTCTGCTGTCAGGATTTCCAGTGCAGGAAGCACCGCTTTCAGATTATCCAGGGGTTCGCCCATGCCCATGAACACGAAGTGGGTTACCTCTTCGCTCTCCGGAAGGGAACGGAACTGGTTGAGTATCTCACCGGCACTCAGGTTGCCCTGAAAACCCTGACGGGCGGTCATGCAGAACTTACAGCCCCGGCGGCAGCCGATCTGGGTGGAGACACAGAGGGTTCCCCGTTTTTCTTCGGGAATCCAGGCGGTTTCCACTGAATGACCGGACAGGCTGAAGAGGTATTTTTTTGTACCGTCGGTGGAAACGGCAACAGAAGAGGGCTGGGCAACGCCGATTTCGTAGTTCTCCGAGAGACGTTCCCGGGCGGTTTTAGAGAGATTGGTCATCTCCTCGAAGGAGGAAGAGCGGTGTTTGTAGAGCCATTCGGCCAGCTGCCGGGCGGCAAAGGAGGGCATGCCGAGCTCTGAAGATACAGTTTTGAGTTCTTCCAGGGTTAATCCGAAGAGGGCCGGTTTTGCCATGTTGTCTTCCTTACCAGCGGAATTTAGGTTTTCAGGAGGGCGGGGTCAAGGGCTAAAGCCGGCGGATGAGGGTGTCGGGGTTTTCGGGCATGGCTTTCGCGGCCTTGATATCTGCGATGAAACGTCTGGCATCCTGAGGATAGCCGGCGGTGGGACGGATGCCCGGAACTCTTTTTACCCACCAGCTGTTGAAGAGCTTCATGGCGGACTCCCGGATGTACTTGGCGAACATCGAGGCCAGGGCCGTTTCCATGCGGATTCCATCGGCCCCCACCAGGAATTCAATGTGCCGGTTTCCCGCGGTGTAGGCCGAGCGTTTCGGGCCCTCTTCCAGGGCTCTTAAGGGAGCGCCTGGCAAGATATCGTTGAGCCATTCTCCGTAGTAGCGGCGGCCGCCCTGACGGTCGACAGTGATGCGCCTCTC
>QNBK01000313.1 GCA_003644105.1 Spirochaetota bacterium
CTGGCACCCCGGCTGGCATGACAATCCGTTCGGAATGAGACTCACTACTTTGATGATCTCAAAGAAGATACCTGATTCATCCGTTCCCATGTCTCTACTGGCAGATCACCCTAATGTTCATTTTCATTTCTACCGGGGCGGCTTGGGCAGTTGTGATGCGGAAATGCATTGATGCCGGGGAAAAAACTTCAGATACCGTATATTGAGTTCCCCGGTGCAGCCGGGGTGCTTGAAAAACAGGGAGTGATGGCTGAGATAAATGAAGTGAACTGGCCGGATTTCAGCTATCAGCCTGAGGTGGTTCTATTCTGCGGGTATACATCTGATGAGATTCTTCTGAATTACCGTGTAAAAGAAAGCCATGTACGGGCTTTAAACAACGAGATTAATGCAGAGGTCTATAAAGACAGCTGCGTTGAATTCTTTATTTCCACCGGTGATAACCGGTTTTATAACTTTGAGTTCAACTGCATCGGAACCTCTTATGCAGCTTATGGCAAACGGGAAGATAGAAAGCTTCTTGATAAAGCCGTTGTGTCCCGGATTAGAACAGAATCAACCCTGGGAAACAAAGCCGTTTCCACCAGAGAAATTGATAGCAGCTGGGAACTGACTATCGCCATTCCGTTCAGTATTTTTCAGGAAAAAGAGTTTCTGAACCCCGGTAGACATACTTTTTACGCGAACTTCTACAAATGCGGAGACGAACTTCCTCGGCCCCATTTTCTCTCATGGAACCCTATCAGAACAGAGAAACCTGATTTTCATCAGCCGGAGTATTTCGGAGAGATTAGTTTCCTTAATAAACATCCTTAATTCGGTGAAACCAGCCGTATAAAGGATCTTTCAGCTTTTTCATCTCATGAAGGAGCTGTTCGATTAGTTCTTTCTTAATTTCCCGGTAGTCAGGATTATCGATACAATTGATAAGCTCATATGGATCTTTTTCCAGGTTGTAAAGCTCACCGAAAGTCGGGCTGTTAAAGATGAACTTGTACTTCCGGGTTCGTATCATCCGTTGATTGAACTCTGAAAAATGAGCTGTAAATTGTCCATAAATATAATCTCTATCCATGGATTCAGTTTCACCTTGGATAAGAGGTAATAGACTCTTCGCCTGATCCAGAGATGGTGGGATTTCTCCTGCAATTTCGATGGCTGTAGGAAAAAGGTCGTGAAGATAAACAAACTCATCACAAATACTGCCGGTTTTACGCTCTCCGGACTGTTTGATTATCATGGGGATTTTATAGGAGGTGTCGTACATAAACGAGCCCTTCTCTATCAGTCTGTTGGAACCCATGGCATCCCCGTGATCGGCGGTAAAGACTATCATTGATTGATTGTAGATATTTTGCACTTTTAAATGATCTATAAACCGGCCGATCTGATTGTCTATCAGGGAAATATATCCATAATACCGGGCTACAATTTTCTGCCACTCGGCCCAGGGGAGATTATACACACCCCACATCTGAGAAATATGCTTCTGATGAACAGGCTTATTATGAAAACTCTCGTTAAAGGCCGGATCTTCCGGGATGGATAACGGATCGTACATCGAATAGTAAGGCTCGGGGATCATGCATGGGGTATGAGGGCCCCAGAAATTAAGCATAAGAAAGAATGGTTTCTCTGCTGATACAGCTATGTTTGTGTGCCTGATGGCTTCATCTGCCAGATACGCCGGGATAGTAGCCTCCTCGGGACAGTTAAGTTTTGCCCGAAGCTCCTGGGTTTGCAGATTAGGATTATTTCCGAAAAACTGTTCACTCACCTCCGGAATATCAAAATCATTTTTTTTCAGCCAGTCTCTATACTCATTATGGTCTCCAGGCCCCTGATCAAAAACAAGGTTCTTGTAGAGCCCGGATCCCGGAAAGCCGTAATGGGCAAAATTATGTCCTGTAAAACCATAATCCTCCGGTAGCCGAGTTTCTGCAATATGCCATTTCCCGAGATAGATTTTCTCATACCCTTCAAGAAAATCGGTAATAACGGGTAATTCAGGATTGGGATCTGCTTTTTCCTTCCCGGGTACTCCCTTCTCGGCATTTCGGGTAACCCCATGTTTTGTGGGAATACAACCGGTAAACAAGGATGTTCTTGCCGGGCCGCAAAGTGCAGTGGGTGTAAAAGCGTTGTTAAAAAGAATTCCATCGTCAAGTAAACGGTCTATATTCGGAGTCTTTACGATATCGTTTCCATAAGCCCCGAGCATATCAATTCGCTGCTGATCTACAAGAATATAAATAATGTTTGGTTTAACTGTCATTCCCCCCCCAGTGGTAAATCAGAGTCTTAATTTTACGGAAGATGAGTACTCAGAAGGCGTCATCCCGATATATTTCTTAAAAATCTTTGAAAAATAATGAATTGATGAATAATTCAGGAATGAAGCAATTTGTGTGAAAGAGTAATCCCCTTCACGAATCAGATCTTTTGCCCTTTCCAGCTTTATAATTTTATAATATTCCATAACACTTCGTCCTGTTTTCTCTTTAAAAACATTTTCCAGATGAGTACAACTGTACCCGGTTTCCCTGCAGACGGTCTCAAGATTCGACATTTCAAGAATATTCTTTTCAAAATATCCGATGACAATACTAAATGCATCATTATTCGTCTTCTCCCTCAGAGGAGATATCGGTTCACTGCTCTCAGTAATATGCAGTTCTCTTCTAACCAGACCAATAAGAAACTGTTCGAGGTAGAGCTTGATTAAGTGCTCAGATGCAAATATCTGTTTTTTTTTCCGCTTCAAACCGGGGAGCCAAGGATCGTTTAATTCTGAAGAAAAGGCATTCCCGGCTTCATGTATAATTCTTGCCAGTAGATTTTTCTCTTCATTACTAATCCGTAGAACCTTATTCCGGAACCATGTTATCCCCGAACTTTTTGTGGAAAATGAAATTATAACAAGATTAGGAGCAATCCGGCCGTTGGAGTTAAGGTTGTGAAACTCATTCGGCTGATGAAAAATGATATCACCTTTAATAAGATTGTATTTGCTATTTCCTCCAAGTGCCTCAATGGCTCCTTTATCTACATATACAAATTCCCAAAAATCATGAGCCTCTCCAGAATAAGAAAAGTCCTTGAAATATTCAAAATAATGTATTGAGAATATCTGATCAATATCAAGTTCAACTTTCGGGCATAAACCAATATACTCAATTGATTTCATTCTGCATGCTCTTCCATCGCATCCATCAATGCGGTGATGTTTTCCACCGGAACTCCCGGATAAAGCCCATATATCATCGTTAACCCTCCCGCCGGGTCATTAAGCTGACTGATTTCATAGTCAATTAATTCATGTATTTCAGCCGGTGTACCATTCACTGTAATCTTCTGCCGGTCAATATCCAGATCAATACAAATCTTTCCTTTCAGATTGTCACGGATCCAATCAATACCGTTCACCAGATCCTGCAGATTAAGGATATGAAGATTGAGACTCAATAGATCTGTGTGAAGGGTTTTCAGATCTCCATCTGAATGCATGTGGGTAATGATCCCCGCATCTGCCGCTGGTTTGAGTATCTGTTTGTATGCCGGTAAAATATATTTGCGAAACATCGAAGGTGACAGCATAGGACCAATCTCCATTCCCAGATCTTCAGCATAACCAAGAAACTCAACACCGACTTTTTTTATATAACGATTCACAAGACCCAGATTGAATTCTGTAATCATATCGAGAAGCTGCAGGATTTCCGGCTTTTCATCGGCCATATCCAGTATTGAGTTCTCATATCCATGAATATCAATCAACTTGAGAAAA
>QNBK01000314.1 GCA_003644105.1 Spirochaetota bacterium
CTTAAGGGATGCTCCAGCATATGATTGGGAATCACGGCTCCCTCAACACCAGCGTTGGCCAGCCCGTTCCACGCCAGAGCTCCGGCCCACATCAGGGCGGCCCTGCCGTCTTTGCTCCGAGCATCTTTCTGCACCATGGCAAGGCTCTTCATAACTGCCCTGACAGTTCCTTCTACAAAACCGTCCTGAACCGGCGCAAAGGAATCCGTGGATGTAAAATAACCCTCCAGCATATGACTCATAATATCAAAGCTGGCATACGCGGTGTATTTCTGAGGAAGCGTGTAGGTGAGGGATGGGTCGAGAAACGCCACTTTGGGAGCAATCAGCGGCGAGCGGGCTCCGAATTTTTCGTTCGTTTCAGTGTTGGTGATAACGCTTACCAAATTGGTTTCAGATGAGGTTGCCGGCAGAGTCTGGACGGCTATAACGGGAAGTGCTTTTTCTATTACAGCTTTACGGTCGTACAAATCCCAGAGATTCCCTGAATAACAGGCTCCGACAGCAATGGCCTTTGCTTCATCGATAACGCTGCCGCCGCCAACGGCAATAATCACTTCAGCGCTGCTCATTTTCGCCTTTTCAGTCCCTTTCCGGGCATGGCTGAGTTCGGGATTGGGTTTTACTCCGGAGAACTCTTCGACAGTAATACCTGCGTCTTTCAGTGAAGAAATAACCTGAGAATAAAGGCCGCTCTTCATGATACTGTTCCGGCCAAATACCAGGAGGGCCTTATTGCCGAACTCTCTGGTGATTTTACCAAGGTCAATTACGATATTTTCCCCGAAAATCACACGGGTGGGAGAGTAGAATTCAAAGTTTTGCATTAACGTACCTCTGTTATGATGATGTCTTCAAGATATTATACAAGGAATAGTCTGGTTTGTTATCATTTCCGTTGGGATGTCGCTAATCATTCAATCAGAGCTCCCCGCATTGTACTGTGGAAGACACAGCTTGCCTCCGGTATTCTTTAACCTTTTCAAGGAAATCACAAGACTGAGGGCAGGGGTGTAGTTCTTAAAGAAACCAGGCCTCTGAACCGTACGGATTTATTTTCGTTCCTCTTCCAGAGCCCGCCGTTTAATAAAAGCATCAACGGTTTCCAGGCAGGCTGCCAGTATACTCTTCTCCAGTTCCGATAGATTCGCCAGCCTGATACCGTCATCGGTCCGCACCGGCTGCCGGTGTCCCCCCAGCTGTTTCCTGAATCTCATATTCCAGAACGTATCGAAGGCCAGGGCAAGATCGGCGGCTGAGGAGTCACTGAGAACTCCTGCGGTATGCAGGGCATTTATCCGCTCCAGAGTGCCTGCTGCCCTGAATCCATGCATAAGGGTTAACAGGCGAAGCTGAATCTCCAGAGGCTTGAGAGCTTCCTTGATATCAATCATTCCGCCGCTTTTTTTCAGGGAAGGCGGCCGGTATGTCATGGCGTTGGATTGGAACATACGGACAAGCCCCGGGGAGGTCTTCCCGATTTTGCTCAGGCTTTTATTCAGAGACTCCGAAAGAGTACTGTTACCCCAGGCGTATCGACGATCCAGGGCCACATTGAGTTCCAGCAGAGCCTGTGGAGTTGTGTGTTCAGACCACTCTGCAATTCTCTGCTGCCATTCATTTTTAGAGAGGCACCACCTGGGGTTCATAGGCATCACCCCGCCGTCGCACCTGGGAAATCCGGCTTTCTCAAGTCCGCTGCTGACTTCAGCGGCGAGTATCAGGCACTGTTTTCTCATCTCATCAGCCGTAACACCTTCCCGATCGGCAAAGATTAAAGCTCCATCCTGATCGGAGAAAGGGGTCATTTCCCGGCGGGCATTACTTCCCAGGGAAATGATGGCCAGATCATTTTCTGATAAGGGAATCCCCGGGTTCAAGCCTTCTAAAGCCAGGTCGGCAAACCGGGAGAGACAGGCATCGTACACTTCGGCCACCGCCTGCCTGAGCACTGCCGGGGGAGAACCGGAATTCATCAGATGGGTGAGCCTTTCACCCAGAGCCCGGGCGGATACAAGAACTTTAATACGGTTGGGAGACAGGGATATAGTTTCAGCGATATCTCCAGCAGGGCTGTCTCCTGAAAACTCAGTACTGATACCCGGGAGCTCAGGTATTCCAATTCGTTCTCCGGCGGTAATCGGTCTGCGGAAAGATATCACATGCCCGTTGGAACCCGGCAGGAAGATTCGGGAGATTCCCATCTGGAGTTCCTGCGGGCTGCCGTCAGGTTTGAGGGCGGTAACCGTCCAGGAACCTGACGGCGCCTCCCCGCGGTTCAGGGCGGCCAGAGCCTTCCGGGCCGGATGTCCCTCCTCCATGGAATCATCTATTAACTCCAGGGGACCGGAGGTCAGCAAACTCTCCTCACTCCGGCCCAGAAGTCTGCAGAGAGCCGGATTCACAAAAAGAACAGAACCCCCGGCAATGAGCATATAGCCCTCGGTTGAGGCCTCTGCCAGAGCCCGGTAACGCTCCTTGGATTCCTTCAGCCCGCCCTCAGCGGCATCCCGCCGACGCTCCACCCGGAGAGCACCGGCCAGTACCCAGACTAAAAGGAGTATCGACACAAGAGCGATACCGCCGAACATCTCATCCAGCCGTATAATCAGTTTGTTCAGCTGTTTTTCAACATCCTGTATATATACACCAGTACCGACAATCCAGTCCCATTCGGGGAAATGACGGACGTAGGAGATTTTAAGAGCCTTGGCCCCGGGGTCGTCCCAATGCTGCCACCAGTATTCGATATACCCCTCTCCGTCTTCCAATGCAAGCCGGGCCGCTTCACGGAAAAGGTAGACACCGTCGGTATCCTCTTTATCCCGGTAGTCACTTAAATCCTGTCCTTCCAGCTCAGGTTGATAGGGGTGCATCACCATAACCGCCCGGGAGTCGATTATCCAATAGTACTCTTTGTTTTCAGACCCGTAACGCATCCTCCTGATTTCCTCGGAAGCCTGGAATTGTGCGTCCTTTTCACTCATCAGGCCTTCATCACTGCGTCCCTCGTAATACTCCAGGGCGCCCACAGCCACAGCGGTAAGTTCCCGGATGGTTTCCTTTTTCAGGTTGAGCATGTTTTCCCTGGAAATTGGGACAATTACCATATATAGCGACCCCACAAGCAGTACCAGAGCGGTGATAACCGGCAGGAGAAACCGCCAGAGAAACCGGGAGCCCCGGCGGCGGGCGGCGGCTGCGGCTTTTTCGTAATGCTTTCCCCGGAAGTATTCGGCCAGATCTTCAGACCCCAGTTTCCGGGAGTCCGCCTCATGGTACTTTTCCTGGAAGGTTCCATTTTCAAAATCCTCACGGTAGGGGAAGTAACCGTCATAATCATCCCTGATGTGACGTTCAAAAACAGCATCGATAACATCAACAGGGTAAACTCCGGCAAATTCCTCCCGGGCTTCTTCAAGAGCTTCCCTGCAGTGGCGGTGTTTCCGGTGAGAGTAGGGGTTGTACCCCGGCTGCTGACCATGGCGAAGAAAGTCGGCAAAACCTTCCGCATCAAAATACCGGTCTATCCAGCGGTGTATTTCCTCCGCCCGATGCCCCAGGAGAGACTCTGTCCTCTCGGCATGTTCCTGAATGGTCATTTCTCATGGTGCTGTTAATTGCCCGGGCGGGTCAATGCCGTCCATGTGGGCTGCAGGCTGCGAGGTGCAGGGGTTTCCCTTCCCGGGGCAGTTGGGTAATCTGATGTGAAACCGTTTTACGGAGGTTTTTTATCCACAGCCTGTACCGAGTCGACTGGAAAGCCGACCGACCGAAGCAATTCA
>QNBK01000315.1 GCA_003644105.1 Spirochaetota bacterium
AAGGCAGGCGGAAGGAATCGGGCGTACAGACGAAAGCCTGCGTTCCCTTTCGGCTCAACTTCGGAGCTTGAAAGCAGATTCTGAAGGTTTCAATCTTAAGAAAACAGCTGATGAATTGGCAAGTTTCGGGCGGGAAACCGGTGAGCTCAATGCCGTTCTTGATTCCCTTATCGACATAATCGAGAGGAAAGTGGATACGATATGGAGGGCTGGCTAGATGGCGCGTCAGAGGTCAACAATTATGGCCTATACACAGGCAGAATTTGCTTATGTACTTCTCTTTATTGCACTGGGTGCACTGGCTCTGCTATTTCTGCAGTATCGGATTGCCCGGGAGGAACGGGCGTTTCTTCTGGATCAGATTGAACAGATGGAAGAGAAGAAGGATGCTGCCTATCCCTGTTGGATTCGTCCAGACGGAGTGATTCCCGAACTTGCCGGAACACTGGTTATTTACAGTGATGAGTGGTTGGATCTCAGCCGAATCAATGGCGGGCATGTAGATATTCAGGCGGGAGAGCAGACTGACTGGGTTCGTCGGGATGCGGTATTCTCGGCAACCCGCCGACTCTTCCAACAGGATAATCAGTATGCTACCTGTAACCATTGCTATATCCGTGTGAAAGTGGAAAACCGGACTAACAATTACAATCTCTTTCTCGAGTCTGCCCAGGTACTTAAATCTCTGGGTATTGTTGTGGTGAATGAATGATTTATCGCCTTCGTCGTGAAGCCGAATTAATCCGGGCCTGTTTTGTCCTGGCGGTTACCCGCCGACAAGTTGTGAAGCGTGTTGCCCGGGAAGAAAAGAAAAACCGTTGGAATCTGGTTTTGCTGGTACTTCGGGATCTGTTCAGTGCCTGTGGAGCACATCAGATACAGAAGCAGGCGATTCGGGAATATCTGGTAGAGAGCCTTTATCCCCTTTTAGGCAAACAGAAAGAAACGGTGGCGAAGCGGCTGGCTGCTGACTGTGCCGAAGTGCCATGGAAGGAGCAGCGAAATCCTTTGAAGGGGGCTCGGGAAGCGGAGGCCTACCTGATTACTTCCCGTCGAATCCGCTACTTACAGGCTCGAGTTGTTGAGTTTGCTTTTGCTGACTGGTACGGACTGAATATGTTGCCCCGACAGTCAGAAATACTGGGCTGTTACAGTGATATTGCCTGGCTGGCTCGGGGACTGATGAAGTCCGCCGGACTATCGGAGAAGAAAGGGAGCCTGAAGAACAATGATCGGCAACGCCTTTTTGTAGTACTGGAACCTTTTGTGAAAGGTTTGGAATTGCGCCGGTTACATTTAGAAGGACTTTCCAATCCAGGCCGAATAATACTCGCTTCCCTGGTCCAGAAAAGGCGGATCGGGCGGCTTCGGCGATCGGGTTTTTCCCCTGATAATCTTAAGTCCCTTTATCCGGACATGCTGGATCTGGAGACTCTTCGAATAAGGCAAGAGGACATTTTAAATCTTCGAGATAATGCGTTTCGGCTGATTGAAACAAAGGCAATTGGCCGGAGATTTGAAAACTATCTGCATTTGCAGACATTAACTATGGGAGCTCCCAGTCGGGGGTCCAGGAAGCTCAGCCGTTATCTGACGGCTGTTGAATCAAGATACTCGGCCTGACGGCGTGAGTACGTCAGAGGTAAGAAAACAGGAGAAGAAAATGAGTACTAAAGAACACAATGCATTAATATCCGGTGGTCCCAAGGATATTACCGACGATCGGAATTTCACCACAGAGCTTCAGAAAATTCAGAATAACCAGGCTCTGGGGTTTATGGATAAGTTCACAGCAAAACGTCAGCTGATGAAGTCAGTATTGCAGGCCAAGCAGCAGGAGATTAACCATCGGTTGGATTCCTATAACAACTACTTGTTGGCCAAAAAGGATGTCGAAGCTAAAGCAATTACCCTGGAAGCCCAGAAGGCGATTATGGCTCTGGAGCATCAGCAGGTTCAGATGATGAAGGAACTTGGTCTCGATCATTCCGATGAAGTTTCTGACACCCTCATCAAGGCGGGAACAATGCTGCAGAAGAAACTGGATGAAGTGGCAACTTCTCCGATGTCTGACACTTTGAAAGAGCAGACGGTTGGCAATATACGCAGGGTTTGGGACCGGACCAATGCGAAGATAATGACGAGTCTGGATTCCTATATGGATGAATTGGAGGAGAAAGAAAGACGGGCTCGGAGCTGATTTCTTGAAATTCTATGAAATTGCTTATGATATAAATGTAAAAAGTTTTATTGCCGTATATAAGTCACTTCAAAGCCTTTGCAGAGCCGTGCTTCCTGGCTGGCACGTTCCAGGGAGAAACTGCTGCGGCTGTAGAACTGAAACATATCCAGGCCCCGGCCGGGGGTGATGTTCCAGCCGGTGTCGGTGCGGATGAAGCGGTCGTGGATGGTTTCGTTGAACTCCCAGGTAAAGCGGATATCCAGGCTGAGAAGTTCATCAGAGAGTTCCTTGAAATGGGGTTCGATTTCACTGAGTTTGATTTCTCCCGACCCTGTAATCAGGTGGAAGGCGACGTCTTCTCCTTCTTCCTTGACGGCGATGATTACCTGGATGAACTCGATGAGGTTCTGAATCTGATAAGCTTTCCGGATGTAGGGATCCTGGAGTTCGATGCGTTTTGCTCCGGCCAGGTGGGCGCTGAAGAGTCTCTGATAACTCACTCCGGACTGATTTTCCTGGATGGAGATGTGATCGGGACTGGGGAGAGTTGCGGCAGTAGCCGGGGATGCGGCCGGGGTGGAGACGGCCTGATCGGGTACGGGACTGCCGGCGGCGGTGCCGGTTTCTTCGTCGAAGTGTTTGAAGTAATGGGGGTAGCGGATTTCTTCGGGGGTGCGCACATCGGTGACTTCGCCGGTTTCCAGGTCTTTGTAGCGGAAATGGACCGGGTCGAAAGTGGGGTCGAGTTTGTAGATTTCCGACTTCACCCGTTTGCGGCCTTCGATGGCGAAGTGGAGGATTCTGCCGACTTCTTCTTTGCTCACCTCCCGGTGGGGGTAGAGGATTTTCATGAGGCCGGAGAAGGTTTTGTTGATACTGTCCTTGTCTCTGGTGGAGAAGGAGCTGTCGAGTTCAAAGTGGGGGCGGTAGAGGTCAGTATAATCCTGGAATCTCATGAGTTTGAGAACCTGGGCGAGGTAGTCGACGATGAAGCCGAACTCACCGGTGAACATTTCGTTGCGGATGATGTTCACTTCCCAGCCGGGGAGGTAGAAGTGGATGCGGTCCAGGAAGGCGGAGTCCTGATAGCCGGCGGGGAGGTCGTCAAAGAGGTTGGCCTGTTTGAGCAGGTAGGAGACGCTTTTGCTGGTGTTGCCGACGAACACCATGGAGGCATCGGCGGTTATCTGGTCGGTTCCCCGGGAGAAGGAGTGGTTGGCCATGTAGTTCTTCATTACGTCCACCAGGGATTTATCGGCTTTCTTACCTTTTCCGGCGAACTCGTCGAAGGCGACAACATCCCAGTAGCCCACCAGGCCGAGGCGGCCGTTGCTGTTGTTCACGAAGAGTTTGGCCAGGCTGATTTCACCGCCGGACACGAGTATGCCGTGGGGGGAGAACTCGCTGAAAACGTGGGACTTGCCAGTGCCTTTGGGTCCCAGCTCGATGAGGTTGTAGTTGTTTTCGCAGTAGGAGATGATGCGGACCAGCTGGAAGAGTCTGTTGCGCTCCCCCAGTTCTTCGGGGTTGAACCCCAGGCTCTGTATGAGGAGGTTGATCCACTCCTCCAGGGAGAATTTCCCCCGGAGTTC
>QNBK01000316.1 GCA_003644105.1 Spirochaetota bacterium
CCTTTTACCCACCAGCTTGAGCAACTCATCACCCCGTTCATGACCGTATCGATCGTTAACTGATTTAAAACCGTCAAGATCGAGGAAAAATAATACACCTTTGTGATTATACCTTTTGGTATGGTAGAGAGCCTGCTCCAGGCGGTCGTTGAAAAGATGCCTGTTGGGCAGGGATGTCAGCTCATCATAATTAGCCGAATAGTAAAGCTCCCGCTTCAGGCGCCTGCGGCGGATAAAGACCTTACTGAGCCCCCAGGCGGGAGCGGCGGAAAGGATAAACAGGAAAGCGCCCAGTAAAAAAAGCTGCAGGACAAGAGACCGGGTGTTTTCAGTCATTTGCCTTTTAGGAATAATATTTACAGCATACCAGTAATATTCGTCGTTACCGATTCTGGATAGAGGCCGTATTATTCTGGATAAGATTATGCCATCGGTGGATTCATGAAGATATGTTTCATTGGAATAGATAGGTTTCCAATTTTCAGGATCTGTCAGGGAATAACGTTTAAGCTTCCCGTCCGGGTACATGAATCCCCACTCTTCTTCATCATCCGGTGATGCCAGATAATACCCTTCACGGTTGAGAAGAAGAAAACGACCCTGAGTCTGAGTACCAAAAGATTCCAGACTTTCCAGCATCTGTGAAGCACGATAATTAATCACAATCAGCCCGACTCTTTCCTGATTAACGTACACCGGAGAAACAAACCTTATCATGGGAATCCGGGGGTTCTCCACTTCGCCTTTTTCAATGTTCAGATCCAGAGGAGATACGTAGATTTCACCCTGAGACAGTTTCATCCCTTCAATAACGTAGTATCGATTTGATTTATTCTGTAATTCATCCCGGGGAACAGCTTCAGTAATTCCATTCCTCGAATTGACACGAACAATCTCCATACCGCTGTTATCGATAAATCGCATCTGGTCAAAATCTTTTTTCGCAGCAGAGAAAGAAAGAAAATCCTTTTCTACGCCGGAATAATCACCAGTTGCTTCGGCGATTTCCAGACAGTGGAACCCCGTCAGATATGAAGTATCTGCAGCAATACTATCAAATCTCAGATTCACCAGTCTTTCCTGATTTTCCAGAATCAGCTGGCCTTCCAGAGCCACCCTGTCTTGAAAATCCCGATACTGCCTCTGATAAAAGGCAAAAATACTCCCCGCAATCAATGTTCCAATGAGAGTAAAAATAATAAAAAAGAGCCAACGGTCGATTTTCTCCGGGGTTTTTCTGTCTGGGTGCATATACAAATGCTTATCAATTTCCAGACCCGGGTCAAGTTATAAATTATTCGCTTTTTCTTTATCGATTTATGGTTTCAGGGGTAGAAACACTCTCAGATATATTCGTATAATACGAGCAATTCGGCGTAATAACTCCCAAATTTGATAACAGCCACGAAACCGGACCCCTTCGCCGAGGTTCAAGGCTGTCAGGAGAAACAATGAATCCCAAGTATGAAGCCCTGCTCAAGGGTAAAATGTCCGATCAGAGCTACGAACGTCTAACCGCTCTGAAAAATCAGAAAGTTTTCGATTTTGTCGGGGAATTCGCCGAGCAATGCGACCCGAATTCCATTTATGTGGCCGATGACAGCGCTGCTGATGAGCAGTATGTCCGGGATCAGGCACTGGCCAAAGGAGAGGAACACAAACTCAACCTCGACGGCAGAACCATCCACTGGGACAGTTATGGCGATCAGGCCCGTGATAAAGTAAACACCAGATATATCGTTGCCCCTGAAAACATGGAGCGGATGAAATCACTCAACGCCGTTCCCTATGACGAAGGTTTTGCAGAAGTAATGGGAATTGCCAAGGGGATTATGAAAGGTAAAGACGCCATTGTAAAATTCTTTGCAGAAGGCCCCACAGACAGTCCTTTTACCATTCCCTGTGTCCAGTTTACCGATTCCTGGTATGTTGCCCATTCTGAAGCCATACTCTACCGCCCGGCTTACTCTCATTTTATGAATATGAAAGACGGAGAGAAAGATAACTTCTTCCGCTTTATCCACTCCGCCGGAGAACTGGATAATCGCGGCTGTACTGTAAATCTGAAAGACCGCCGAATTTACATGGACACCCAGAACAACATCGTATATTCGATGAACGATCAATACGCCGGTAACTCCATTGGCCTGAAGAAGCACTCCATGCGCCTGGCCATCAACAAAGCCGGTAAAGAAGGCTGGCTCTGCGAGCACATGTTTGTTATGGCCGTTGTGAATCCCGATTCCAAAAGGAAAACATACTTCGCCGGTGCCTACCCTTCCGCCTGTGGTAAAACTTCCACCGCCATGGTTCCCGGTGAGCAGGTTGTAGGCGACGACATCGCCTACTTCCGTAACATCAACGGAGAGTTCCGTGCGGTTAACGTCGAGCAGGGTATCTTCGGTATCATCAAAGACGTTAATACCGATGACGATCCTGTTATCTTTGAAAACCTCAAAAAACCCCAGGAGCTCATCTTTTCCAACGTTCTCGAGGGTCCGGACAAGAATCCGTACTGGCTGGGAATGGGTGAAGAGGCTCCCGAATCCGGCCGGAACCATCATGGCGACTGGAAAAAGGGCGACAAAGACGCCAACGGTAAAGAAGTGGGAATCGCCCATCCCAACAGCCGCTACACCATGCGCCTGGACTACCTCTCCAACTTCGACAAAGAAGGATTCGACGCCAAAGAAGGTGTTAAAATTGAAGGCCTGCTTTACGGCGGCCGGGACAGCGATACATGTGTCCCCGTTGAGGAATCCCCCTCCTACGCCAGCGGCATACTCCTGAAAGCCGCCACCCTGGAATCGGAAACCACCGCCGCCACCCTGGGCGCCGAGGGTGTCCGGAACGCCAGTCCCATGGCCAACATGGACTTTGTATCCTACCCCCTGGGTGAGTACACCGAAAACAACCTGAAGTTCGTTGACGGCATGAAAAAAGAACCCAAGGTATTCAGCACCAACTATTTCATGCTCAGCCCCGAGGGCAAGTTCATGACAAGCAAGCTGGCCAAAAAAGTCTGGCTGCACTGGGCCGAGGGCCGGGTTTACGGCGAGTATGAAGGACTGGCTACCCCCACGGGTACCATCCCTCTGTATGCCGACCTGAAAAAACTCTTCAAGAAACTCCTGAACGAAGATTTCACCGAAGCCGACTATGAGTACCTCTTCACCTTCCGCTGTACCAAATGGGTTGAGAAGCTGGAACGCACCAAAGCATTCTTTGCCAGGATGGACACCAATATCCCACAGCACATCTACGATGCATGGGCCAGGGCCGCAGCTGAAATCAAAGCCGCCAAAGAAAAATATGGTGATGAAATCAAGCCCGGAGCCTTCAAGGGTTAATTTCCTGAAAACTCGATAATAGCAAAAGGCCGTTCCTTCCGGGGAGCGGCCTTTTTTATCTTCTATGATTTAACTTTCTTTTTCCGACGTTTTTCTGCCGAGGATGCGGCTTACTGCCGTTCCTGCCGTTTCCACTATTTCCAGGTATCAATGCCTTAACCCCATTCCCGATCAGATCCCGCCGCCCCGCCTTTATCAGCGCCTTACGGACAATTTCCCGATTCTCAGGCCGGTTGTACTGGAGCAGAGCCCGCTGCATGGCTTTCTCCTCGTGTCCCGAGGGAATATGCACCTTTTCCCCGTTCATGGGATCGATACCGGTGTACCACATCGCCGTGGCCAGAGTCCCCGGGGTGGGATAGAAATCCTGCACCTGCTCGGGAATAAAACGGGTATCCCGCAGATATTC
>QNBK01000317.1 GCA_003644105.1 Spirochaetota bacterium
AATACCCGGACTACCGAAGCCGGAGAGAATACTCTGGTTAAGATGACCAGCTTCTACGACAATGAAATGGGTTATTCCGCCCGGATGGCTGAACTGGCTTTGTTTTCAACGCTGTTTAATTAACCTGAACCGGTTGTCTGATGGCAGCCGGAAAACTAAGTGATTATCACCCCGGTCTTTCGGCCGGGGGTTTTTATTCTACTTCAATTCCTTAATAAAACAGCGTCGGCGTTTATGCTGACGGTGATCGTAGTTCCGCCACATGGCCTGCACTGCCGCGTTATCCTCAAGTTCACCGGAGGTTTCGGCAGATTCCACTCCTGCATCAATGGCACCCTGAGTAATGGAACCCATTACCACGGAAACCACCCCGGAGCTCTGGTACTCCGGCAGTACCGCAACCAGGTACATATCCACTCCAACCGGCTTCTTCATCGCCTGAAGCATGGGAATCCAGCCGAAGGGGAATAGGCGCCCCCGGTTCTTCTGCAAGGCTCTGGATAATGAGGGCATGGCCACCCCGAAAGCCACTACCCTGTCATTCTCATCCACAACAATCTTGGTGAACCGCGGATCGGCAAAGGGGATGTACTGCTTGATATAGCTGTCCACCTGAGCTTCGGATAGGGGCATGAAACCATAAAGATTCTTATAGGATTCAGAAAGGACATTGAACAATCCTCTGGCGTAGGGCATCAGATCTTTTGAGCGCTTTGCATCTACCATATGAAGTTTTTTTCTTAGCAGTACAAGTTCCTGTATCCGCCGGACTTTTTCAGGGATACTCTCAGGGGTACGTATTTCAAACTCCAGCCAATCGGTTTCTTTTACATAGCCCATACGTCCGAGATGTTCGGGGTAGTATGCATAATTGTAAATCATGGGTAAGGTTCCCAGCTCTTCAAAACCTTCAACGAGCATCCCTTCGGGATCCATGTCGGTAAATCCCTGGGGGCCGGAAACACTCTCTGCACCGATATCCCCGGCCCATTTTTCAACTGTATCAAACAGGGCTCTGGAAACCTCTTCATCATCAATAAAATCAACCCAGCCGAATCTTGCCTGATTTTTACCCCAGATTTCTTTGTATTTCGGGAGGTAGATACCTGTTATTCGCCCGGCAATTTTACCATCTTTGTAAGCTAACCAGCTTCTGGCCTCAGCAGTTTCGAAGGACGGATTTTTTTTCGGGTTGAGTACCGCCATTTCCTCTGAGCGCATTGAGGGAACATACCAGGGATTATCCTTGTATAGATCGATTGGAAATTGGACATATTTCTTAAGATCACGCTTTGTTTGAATGATACGGATTTCTACAGCCATTTTAAAAGTATAATTTAAACCGGGTTAGAGTGCCATCATAAAGGGATAGAAGCTTATAGTTTTTGACTGAGGCGAAAATTCGGGAACTGGTCATCCACATCATGTTTTTGGTATATTCTCGTTAACGCCGGGATGGGCTTTCCCCCGGTTCGGAGAATTCCATATATATGAAACAAAGACTGAACTATTTCGCATTCATGTGGCACGCCATTTTACTTTCAATTACCGCCACGTTCACCGAAGTGAACACCATACTTCCAGCTATGATTATAAAGGTGGGTGGCAATGAGTTTCATATCGGAATTCTGACAAGCATCATGGTAGGGATTCCGCTGATATCTCAACTGCTTTTTGCAGGGTTCCTTCATTCCCGCCCCAGGAAGAAGCCGTATCTCATTCTCGGTATTAACCTGAGGGTTGTGGCTCTGGGGCTTATATCTCTGACAATACTGAGTATTCCCCGGTTCACCCTTACCCAGGCCCTGCTTTTGATTTACGGAGAGCTTCTTCTGTTCACAGTAAGCGGTGCATTTGCCGGTGTATCCTACATCGATATCATCGGTAAGAGTTTTACACCGGATGTCCGGCAGTCTCTCTTCCTGAACAAACAGGTTATTTCAAGTTCCGGAATACTCGTCTCTGCCCTGATTACCAGAGAAATACTGAAGCGTGTTGGATATCCGGACAATTACTTCACCTTGTTTATTGCTGCAACCATAGCACTGTTTGTTGCATCAGCGGGGTTCTACATGCTCAGGGAAACCGTTGTAACAGGAGACTCAGAACAACCAACTCTGTTGGCAACATTAAAATCCATTCCTGACAGAATTAAGGCCGATTCGAATCTGAGATATTACATTATTGTAGCAAACCTGCTGGGAGTCGGTCTGGTGCTTCTACCCTTTTACGTATCATTTGCCAAGGCTCAGTACACGCTTGAACCGAAACTGATCGGAAATCTACTGCTGATTCAGATAGGAGGAATGATAATATCCAGTTTCCTATGGAAGCGTCTGGTTCCTAAGCACGGATTCAAAGGTATTCTTTATATACTGTCAGTCCTGGGTGCGGTACTGCCATTTTTGGCATTCATGTTCGGTACATTCCTTCCAGTCTCTGCTTATCTTGCTGTTTTTTTTCTCTCAGGCATGATGCTCAGCGCCCAGAGGGTAACGGCAGAGGCTGTTCTTGTGGAGATTTCTTCGGACAAAGACAGAGCCCTGTATTCGGGAATCCTGGGAACATTCAACCTGACGGTGGCTCTGCTCCCCTTTATTGCCGGAGCTTTAATCTCCCGCTTCGGATATGTGCCGCTCTTTACCATTGCTGTAATCTCACCTCTTATCGGAAACAGGTTTATTTCCAAACTGAATTGTCCTGTTGATAAAAAGTAAACCGGCATAAAAAAGGCCGGACTTACACCCGGCCTTTTTTATGCAGACCGACGTTACCAGGAGCTGATTTTCTTTCTGATATCTTCGGCAGCCAGCACAACGATATTCGCAGCCGGATAGAAGGACTGATGAGGCTGGGAGGCATAACTGAGAGCGGAAAGATTTTCCACCGTAGATTCATTTTGAATCGCAAACGTAATCAGATCGATGCGGCCGACAACCGGCTCTTCACTGACAATCTGGGCACCGAGAATACGGTGTGTTGCTCTATCGGTAACAAGCTTCATGTGCTTTTTCTTAGCCCCGGGAATAATGGGGAATTTGGTTGTCACAGTACTGTTACCGGTAACAACATCGTAGCCGGCTTTTCGAGCTGCACTCTCTGTCAATCCTGTACCACCGATAAAGAAGTGCCCCACCTTTGTTGCGGCACCATTGTAAAAGCCGGGATAATGTCTGTCCCCGCCCAGAAGGTTGAATCCCAGAACCTTTGCCATGGGTACAGCGTTGGTTGCCAGCTTACCCGGAGTTACTTTTCCTGTGATACCGCTTGTAAACTGAACACAATCTCCAACAGCATACACGTCCGGAAAGTTCGTTTCCATTTTATCATTGATTAATATACCGTCTCTGTCAATTTCAAGAGGACTATCCTTTACCAGAGAAATCTCCGGACGAGTTCCGGCGGCAAAAACAACAAGACCGCCCACATCATCATGACCGGTAATATTGATAAAATCTCCAGTGTCCAGTACAACACCCTCAGCAGTATTTGCACCCCTCACTTCAGTAACTTTTACACCGAGGTGAAGATGGATTCCCTGATTCTCCAGCTCATCGCGGACTGAATGGCTCATATCTTCATCAACAAGGTTCGGCAGTACAGATTCCGCCATATCAACCAGATGAACCTCGACATTCCGGTCGTTCAGAGCCTGTACCAATTCTATTCCAATGGCTCCGGCACCGACAACCACAGCCCTTTTCAGGCCGGCATCTACAACATGGCTGATTTCATCCATATCCC
>QNBK01000318.1 GCA_003644105.1 Spirochaetota bacterium
ATATGTATGATATTATGATAGAAAGGCGTATTCAAACGTTTTAATTTCATTGGAGGTTCAATATGAAAAAGGTTCTGACAGTTCTGTTGATTCTGATTCTGACATCGACAATTGTGTTTGCAGAAGGACAGAGTGATAAGGCAAGTGGAGAAGTTGCTCTTAAATGGTGGCATCATATGCCATTAGATGGTGCACAAGGTAAACTTTTTGCAGAATATGCAAAAGAGTTTGAAGCTGCTAATCCTGGAATCACAGTCTCAATCGAATCCATCCCGCATGCTGAGTATATCAAGAAAATACCAACAGCAATTGCATCAGGACAGGCACCAGATATCTATGGCCTGTCATACAGGAATCTGTATACCTATGCTGACAATGGGGCTATGTCACCCCTTGATGATGCAGCATTGAAGGCACTGGGTTTAAGCTCCTTTAGCGATCTTGAATCTCAATGGGCACCGGGTGCTCTCGATTCTTATAAAATTGGAAATACATATTATGGTCTTCCTTTCCAATTTAATATCTACGCATATATCATAAATACAAAACATTTCCGTGAGGCAGGTTTGGACCCGGAAACAGATTATCCAAAAACATGGGATGACGTTTATGAAGTCGCTGCGAAGCTTGTACAGAAGGACGGAGACCGGATTACCAGACAGGCACTTTCATTTCCATTTGAGCATTCAGCTGCTTGGTATATGCTTGAACTCGAGCCCATTATGAGGGAACTTGGCGGCTCTATACTGAGTGATGACCAGACTGTATGCCTGATTAACAGCAAAGAAGGTGTTGCTGCGATGGAAGAGATTAAAAAGAGATTTGATCTTGGAGTCTCTGATTCCAACATAGCTGCAAATCTTGATTATTATAATGAGGGATTTCCTACGGGAAAGTTTTCAATGACAGTAGGAGGTCAGTGGGGGCCACCAAGATGGTATAAGAATTTTGCCGATGTTACAGAAGAAGGTGACTTCAAGGCCATTCCCTACCCAAGCTATCCCGGTAAGGATCCTGCCATTTCTACTACCAGCTGGGCATGGGTTGTCTCTTCAACCAGCACAGAGAAAGATTGGGCATGGAAACTTGCTGATTTTGTAACTTTAATGCCGTCAAGAAATATTATTGAAACTGGTGATACTATTCCAAGAGCTGGCTGGTCAGAAACCGAGGGTGCAAAAACTATTCCCCAGGCTGATTTCTGGGAAGAGATGATTCAATACTCACAGCCACTTGCCAATTTTGAGAAATACAGTGAAGTATCAGAGCCTCTGAAAAGAGCTATGCAGGAGATACTTCTTTCCGGGGCAGATATTCAAAAGACTCTTGACAGTGTGAAAAAAGAGATTGATCTGGCATTATCAGAGTAAAAACTAATTCAGGGGTAGGGGACGTCCCTACCCCCTTTGTTTCATGAAATAAAGGAGAGGTTTGTATGAGTAATGCATCTGTACCGCTATTTATTCAAAATCGAAGGCGAATGGGTTTACTATTTATACTGCCTGCCGTTTTATATTTGCTCGTTTTTCTAATTATTCCCATAGCTACTGCAATTGTAATCAGTCTTACTAAATATTCCATTCTCTCGTCACCTCAATTTATTGGTTTTAAGAACTATATCCGGATATTCTCAATGCCTACTTTCTGGAACTCGCTACAGGTTACAGGTTTATATATTGTAATGAGATTAACCGGAATTATCCTCCTCTCATTTTTTATGGCCTTGGCTATAAACCAGAATTTACCCGGGGGAAGTTTCTTTCAAGCTGTATACTTTATGCCTTATGTCTTTCCTCTTGCTGTAACATCAATAATCTGGAAATTATTTTATCAGCCTTTCGGGCTGATTGAACAATTTACAAATTTTATTGGCCTGGAGCCTATTTTCTGGCTCACATCTGCAAATACAGCCCTATTGGGTATAACAATAACAACTGTATGGTCTGCTGCCGGTTACTATTCCATCATAATTCTTGCAGGACTTCAGACTATTCCAAAGGATGTTCTTGAAGCAGCAGAAATTGATGGTGCAAACAGGATTAGAAGGTTTATACATATAATTCTACCATACCTTAAACCAACAATCTTTTTCATACTTGTCGTTGGGACAATTAATTCAATAAGAGGTTTTCCTCCATTCCTGATTATGACAGGTGGTGGACCTGGTAATGCAACAAGGGTTATAGGACTTATGATCTACGAGTATGGATTTGTACATCTTAAAATGGGTGTTGGATCGGCAATGTCGGTAATACTTCTGGTAATCATTCTGGGAATTACACTTATACAGAAAAAGATACTTAGCAAGGGGGAGGATATTTAAATGAACATATTGCACAGCAACAAGTTCTCCAAATATATCAACACTGGTATTGTATTTGTATTTGCATCCATACTTGCGATTATCTTTATTGTTCCCATGCTATACATTCTGTCATCTTCATTTAAATCCGTGGAGAATATTTTTACAGTTCCGATGCAATGGATTCCGGATAAATTGCATTTCGAAAATTTTACGGAGCCTTTTGTAAAGAAGAATTTCGGAAGATACTTTATCAATAGTACTATTATAGCAATTATTGTTACAGGAGCCACAATATTCTTCAGTTCTCTTGCAGGTTATAGTTTGGCAAAATTCGATTACAAGGGTCGCAATATGCTTTATATATTGATTCTTGTAACGATGATGGTCCCTATCGAAACAACAATTGTTCCTCTAGCAATTGTTGTTCGAAAACTTGGAATGATGAATAATTATTTTGGACTTATTTTACCTGTAATTCTCAGTCCTTTTGCAATATTCTGGATGAGACAGTTTTTGGTAACCCTTGCAGATGCATATGCTGAAGCAGGAAGAATTGATGGTTTGGGTGAGTTTGAAATATTCTGGAAATTGATATTCCCTCTTTGTAAACCTGCTGTAGGTGCGCTTGCTATATTCACATTCATGGGTAATTGGAACAGCTTAATCTGGCCGATGATTGTTGCTACCAGTGATAGTCTGAGAACAATTCCTGTTGGACTTGTAGCCTTCGAAGGTGAGTTCTTTACACCATTCAATCAACTTTTTGCAATGTCGGTTCTTACTATTTTACCAACGTTCATATTCTTCATGTTTTTGCGGACCAAATTAATTAAAGGAATGGCAATGGTCGGGGTAAAGGGATAGGCTATGTTTGATATTGCCATGATTGGACATCTTACGAAGGATGTAATAATTGTTGATTATTCCAGGACAGAGTTTCCAGGAGGTGCAGTTTATTTTTCATCAATTGCTGCAGCAGCCAGTGGCGCAGACATTCATGTCAGTACGAGAATAGCAAATGTTGATTCAGATTATCTCTCTGAAATGATTGACGCAGGTGTTACTGTTGTAAATTTGGGTTCAAAAGCAACCGTCTGTATGAACCTGAATTATTCAAATGACATGGAAACAAGAGAAATTACAGTATCCGATCTTGCCGACTCTTTTACTATAGCAGATGTCAAGAAACTCAACGCATCAATATATCATTTGGCAGGGCTTATTCGCGGTGATTTCCCAGATGAAATGATAAGCTACCTGGCTGAGAAGGGTGATGTTGCATTGGATGCCCAATCTGTTCTTCGCTGTGAAAAAGATTCGAAACTATTTTTTAAAGATTGGTTAGACAAAAAAAAGTATTTACCGTCAATAACATACCTTAAGACTGATGCTGCAGAGGCTGAGATTCTTACAGGAGAATCTGA
>QNBK01000319.1 GCA_003644105.1 Spirochaetota bacterium
CGTAGTCTGGCGGATAAGGGTTTTTTCCGGGCTGCATACCGCAGCTCCGTCTATGAATCTGATATAGCTTCAGCTGACTACGTTCTTGAAAAATACAACGATGTTTCTCCGGTTAAATACGAAGAGAGTTCGGATCTGGATAAAGTTTTCGGGGTACAGCCCCCTTCAAATGATATCACAGGTGTTCGGGCTATCTGATTGACGATCTAATGACTCCGTGTTACGGTGTCTCGATTTTATTTTATATCTGAAGGCACTTCCAGAATGTGTATATGGACATTCTCGGGGTGCCTTTCAAGGCAGGCTAATTATTGTGTTAAACAACCTCTCCTTATTATTAGGTGTTCCCGCAGCAGGCGGAGCAACAGCCGGTTCTTCGGGCAGTTACATCCAGATCCTTATGATCGTCGGTGTTTTCGCAGTTTTTTATCTTCTGATTATCCGCCCTCAACGGAAAAAACAGAAAGACACCAAACAAATGTTGAGTGCTGTTAAAAAAGGTGACAAGGTAACCAGTATCGGCGGAATTCGCGGTACGGTAAAAAACGTGGCAGACGGTACAATTATTGTTGAAGTTGATAACAAGGGTACAACCCTTGAGTTTACCAAATCAGCCATCGGATCAGTTGATACTGCGTCCGCCCCGGCCAAAGCAGCCAAAGAGGACGAATCAAAAGATCCGTCCGAAAAGAAATAATCAGTCCCATCCGGAGATGAATCGATGACGAAAATGATGCGCACACTTTTAATCCTGCTGTTGGTGGGATTAGGGGTTGTGTTTCTTTACCCCACAATCACCTGGTATTTTTTTACAAGCCAGGAGATGAAAGCCCTGGCAAACGGCTCTCTTCCTGAGATTCGAAACTGGGCGGAAGATGAAGCTTCTTCAGCTTCAGAGGAAATCAAGCGGCTCAGCCAGGATCCGGAAGCTGTTTCTGCAGCCCTCCCCGCTGAGTTCGGTTTCCTCAAAGATGCGGCTAAAACGAATTACCGTCTTACCAAAGAGAAAATGCCCAGGGACTGGACACTTGGTGCCACACTCAACGGTTTTCGCGACTTTAATGAAGTTAATACTGCAATTGAAAACTACTACCGACAGAGCATCCTCGATCTGAAGGATATGAAAGGAAAAATTCTGGCCCTCGGACTCGATCTTTCCGGTGGTCTGAGTGTTGTACTCGAGCCTGATTTCACGGCACTTGAAGAAGCCAGTACCGAGGTGCTTTCAGCCGAAGACAAGTCGGCTGCTCTTGAAGCGGCCCTGGAAGTCATCAACAACAGAATTGATACCTTCGGTGTAACCGAACCTCAGATAAGACGGC
Organism: Spirochaetota bacterium; assembly: GCA_003644105.1. Classification (GTDB taxonomy): domain Bacteria; phylum Spirochaetota; class Spirochaetia; order DSM-2461; family DSM-2461; genus UBA2779. The sequence continues at coordinate 1,323 of QNBK01000319.1, forward strand.
AGCTGGATGACTCTATCCTGATTGATATTCCCGGTGAGGCCGACCCTGAGAGGGTTAACTCCTTCCTCATGGGCCGCGGATCTCTCGGTTTCTTCATCGTTGATGATACCGGAACCGGTGCAGTCAGAGATTACATGGCTTCCGGCGGGAAAGTTGTCGACCGCAGGCCTGTCGATGACAGCATACTGGCTGAAGGCCTGATGGCACTGGGTTATTATACCAAAGACAGTTATGGAATAGACCAGTTCAAAGGATGGATTGTTGTTCCTGAATCTCCCGGTCTGGACGGTTCTCACATCAGAGAGGCCAACCCCGGAACTGATAGCAATACCCTGCAGCCGATTGTCACTTTCCGGCTTGATTCCGAAGGTGCAACAATCTTCCAGAGACTCACATCGGAAAATGTAGACAGATCCATGGCGGTTGTTCTTGACGGCAAGGTAAAGGCCAATGCCAGGATTACTGAAACCATTCCCGGCGGCAGTGTCCGGGTTACCGGTTTTAACTATCAGGAAGCCAACGACCTGGCCGTTGTTCTTCGTACCGGGTCTCTACCTGTTCAGCTGAACATCCGTACACTGCAGTCTGTGGGTGCTTCCCTTGGTGAAGATACAATTCAAATGGGGCTTAGAGCAATTCTCATCGGTATTGCACTGGTGTTTATATTTATGGCGTTCTGGTACAAAGGTGCCGGATTGATTGCCGATATTGCATTGGCATTGAACCTGTTCCTGCTTACCGCTCTTCTTTCCAGTTTTAACTTTACCTTAACCATGACCAGTATTGCCGGACTTATTCTTACTGTCGGTATGTCGGTGGACGCCAACGTTATTATCTTTGAGCGTATCAAGGAAGAGCTCAGACTCGGCAAAAGCCGGGCAGCTGCAGTAGAAACGGGTTTTAAAAAAGCTTTCTGGACAATCATGGATGCCCAGATTACAACCCTGATTGCCGCGTTGTTCCTTTCCCAGCTGGGTAAGGGGCCGGTTCAGGGCTTCGCCGTTACCCTGGCATGGGGTATCGGATGTTCTCTCTTTACCGCATTGTTTGTTTCCAGACTGATATTTGATCTGGGAACAGATGGGTTTAAACGTCAGAAAATCAGTATTGCGTGGGGTATCAAGTAAGATGAAACTATTCAATGTCACACGCTATCGCGTTCCGGCCCTTACGACATCAGCCGTACTGATTGCTATCTTCTGGGCATATACTCTGTTTATTGCCGGTGGATTCAACTTCGGAATTGACTTTCAGGCTGGTATCAATTTCACCGTTGAAGTACCTGCAGCATCCGATGAACAGGTTGTACGCGATGCTCTGAGCGAGTTTAACCCACAGGTTCAAACTGCAGGTGATAAGGGCGGCCAATTTGTAATTCGAATTGCTGATGATGCACAGAACGACAATTTCCAACAGACTGTATCCAAAGCAGTATCAAGTAATCTGAAAGCAAAATTCGGAAATGTGAATATACTCAGCGAAGAGTATATCGGTTCCAGTTTTGCCTCAAATCTGGCATCACAGACCATATGGCTCACTTTGATTGCATTGAGTTTGATACTCTTGTACATTTGGATTCGGTTTAAACTGAACTATGCCGTATCGGCAATTACAGCTGTATTTCATGACGTACTGTTTCTGCTGGGATTTATCGGTGCATTTCAGCTCGAGTTCTCCACGGCTACCATTGCTGCGGTTCTCACAATCATCGGTTACTCCCTCAATGATACTATCGTTATTTTTGACCGTATCAGGGAGAATTTCAGGATTGAAAAAGACAAGAGTTTTAATGAAATTATCAATTTGTCTGTTTCTCAGTCTATGAGCCGAACCTTGATAACATCCTTTACCACCCTTCTTGCCGTTGTGGCCATACTGGTATTTGCCAGTGGAACCATACAGACTTTTGCATTGAGTCTGGTGGTTGGTATCGTTGTAGGTACATACTCATCGATATTTGTTGCATCTCCGGTTCTTCTGGCCTGGCATAACAGGGAACTTAAAAAAATCCATGAAGCAGTCAGCCATTCCGGTCATGGTGTATCATCAGATTCCGGTAAAACTTCTTCAGGGAGAAAATCTGCAGCCAATGTGCCGGAACCTGTAAAACAGACTGCTGAAGAAATTGCTGAAGCCACGGAACGAAAATCCAGAAAGAAGAAGAAAAAAAAGAAATAGCAGAGGTAATTTCAAAAATAAAGCATTTTTGGAATCACAGCAGTCTAAATAACTGCAAGTTATGGAAACCGGCCCTTGCAGGCCGGTTTTTTGTTTGCCCAGCGAAGCTGGCAAACCCGGCCTTCTGAAAGAAGGAGGCATCACCCCGATCAGGGGGAAGATAATCCGACTCGCAAGGGCGTTACTGGTAACGGTGAGGTCTGAAGGAA
>QNBK01000320.1 GCA_003644105.1 Spirochaetota bacterium
AATACAAAGGGAGGTTCCAATGAAACGTTTGGGATCCGTTATTCTGTTATTTCTCGCCGCTTCGGCACTGTTTGCCGGTGGTAGTGGAGAAGATCAAGTTATTCTCCGTGTAGGATCATCCGGTATCAGCATGGATGCAATGGCTATTTTTGAAGATAACATCGCTGAATTTGAAGCAGCCAACCCCGGGGTAACCGTACAGTGGGATGCCTCCTCGGGAGACGACTATCAGTTCGCCGGTCTGCCCGCTCTTCTGCAGAGCGATACACCTCCGGACATCTACTTTGAATGGGGCGGAGCCAGAGTGAAAAATCACTATCTCGACGGCGAAGCCATGGATATTTCCGATCTTGCCGCAGAGTTCAAGCCGAATTTTTCCACTTCTTCATGGGGTGGATTCGAATATGACGGTGCTGTTTACGGACTTCCCCTCAACCAGGACATCACAATTCAGATGTGGTACAACAAGAATCTCTTTAATGAACTGGGCCTGAGTGTTCCCACCACATACGATGAGTTCATCAATGTCTGTGAAGTTGTTAAAGCGGCAGGAAAAACACCCATCGTGATGGGTAATGCCGACGCCTGGGTTGCAGGAAACTTTATCGGCCTCTTCCTCTACCGGGTAGCCGGTGATGACAAGGCCGAAGCCATAATGAATCTGGAACCCGGATATTCTCTGGCCGATCCTGATTTTGTTAAAGCTCTGCAGATGGCTTATGACATGGGGAAAGCCGGATATGTGAATGCCGATATGAACACCCTGGGTTACGAAGAGAGCTTTATCCCCATGGTTAACGGTGATGCCGCCATGTATCCCCTGGGCAGCTGGTATCCCGGTGAGATTGAAGCTATCGGTAAAGATTTTACCGAACTCGGACATGATTACTTCATGCTTCCTCCCATCCCCGGCGGCAAAGGCGACCAGAAGTCCATTCTGGGCCTGAATACCGGTTATATGATTAATTCCAAAACTGAGCACAAGGAACTGGCCTATGATTTCATGCGCCTGATGTACAGTATGGATAGTCAGAAACGTCATTCCCTGGAAGGTGAAGGTAATGTTACAATGATAGGTGCAAATGATACATCCAATCCTGTCGTTGCAAAAATGGTAGACGACCTTTCCATCGGCGGTGTGATTGTTGCACCACCGGATACAGGATACGATCTTGAGATGGCCTTTGCCCTGTATGAAGCCATAGCCAAGGTGTTCGAGAATGTCGCAACACCCGAAGAAGCTCTGGCAGCAGCTGAAGCCAATATTGCCCATTTGAGAAAGTAATCCAACGGGGAATCGCAATATCGCGGTTCCCCGTTTTTCAAGGGTAAGTATGAAAAAAAATAATCGACACATTCTATTCGTTCTTCCGGCTTTAGGTCTCTACAGTTTCATCATGATATTTCCCATTGCACTGACATTGTTCTCCAGTTTTACTGAATGGCGGCGTTTCATACCCGAATCTTTTGGAACCCTGGAACATTACAGCAGACTCTTCACCGATCAGGTTCTTGTAAAAGCCTTCAGACACAATCTTACCTACATCGGTCTTACCATAGTTCTGGAAGGTTTTGCCGGTCTTGTACTGGCGGGTATCGCCCAGTATATGAAAAAATCCCTGGGGTTCAGGGCCATCCTGTTCGCCCCGGTTATCCTGCCTTCAATCGTTATCGGAACCCTCTGGCGGCAGATGTATGCCACCAACGGCGGTCTGCTCAACGCATTGAGAAACCTGGTGGGACTCGAGCCTCTGGTATGGCTGGCCCCTCCCTATACCATGCTTTCTGTTTCAATGGTTTCCGGATGGATTTTTGCCGGATATTTCATGACCATCTTTTACGCCAGCTTGAGCCGTATTCCCACTTCGGTTCTTGAATCAGCTGAAATAGATGGTGCCGGACCGGTGAGAACTTTCTTTCAAATCCAGGTGCCCCTTATCAAGAACATGATAATGCTGGCATTGCTGGTAATTACCACCGGGGGATTCAAAGGTTTCGACCTGTTCCAGATACTTCTCCGCCGTGACCCTCTTCAATCGGGAATTGTCCTCCCCACATACCTCATCCGGACATTTTTTGAGCACAAGGACATCGGGTATGGTTCGGCTCTGTCCATCGTTCTCACCCTGGTTGTTCTCATCATCATGGGACTTATCAACTTCGGTAATAAGCGATTTGTAGGAGAAGTCGATGAATACTAGAACCTTCGGGAAAACACTGGCACTCAATCTGGGGAGAGTTATCTTTGCCCTGGTACTCCTTGTCTATTTAATTCCTATTTTATGGATGTACTCATCGAGCATGAGGAGTAACGGCGAGATAGTTCTCGATCCTCTGGGTCTTCCAACAAAGATAGACTTCTCCAACTATGGAATTGCCTGGGAAGCTGCCGATATGGGCCGGCACTTTCTGATATCCTTTACGATAACATCAATATCCATGGTAATTGTTGTGGTGCTCTCAACCCTGGCCGCTTACGCCTTCAGCCGGCTTGATTTTTCCGGTAAAAAAACCCTTTATATTTTCTTTCTGATCGGTCTGATACTGCCGGTTCAGAGTTTTCTGATCGGGTTGTTTATCATGTTCCGGACGATGGGTCTTCTGAACAGTCTCTGGTCGGTTATTCTTCCGGTTTCAGCCATCGGTCTACCCCTGTCCATATTGCTCTCCAAAAACTATTTTGACAGTCTGCCATCCAGCCTGGAGGAGAGTGCTTTTCTTGAAGGAGCAGGAACTTTTCAGGTTTACAGACTCATTATCCTTCCTCTGTCGGTTCCCATTATTGCAACGGTTATCACCTTTACGGTAATCGGGGTGTGGAACGAGTTCATGATACCGTTTGTGATGATACAGAATTCTTCTTTACGACCTCTGACGACAAGCCTGTATGTATTCTCGACAAAGTATTCGGCAAATTATGCCCTGAAACTGGCGGCACTCACGATGATTGCCACCCCGATGTTCATTGTTTACTTTGCATTCCAGAGTCAGGTTCAGAAGGGTATCACCGCCGGGGCGATTAAAACCTGATTTTCGTCTTACCCTTTTTCAGGTGCATACCTGTGAAACTGTCTTCATTACTGTAGGCGAATATGACGGGGATTTCCTCACCGATTGTAAATGTGTGGTCGTTTGCGTCCTCTGAGCTCAGGGGTTTACGGAATTGAACAGTCGTACCCGATTCATCTTCACCGCCGCCGAGTACCTCAATATCCTCTGACCCGTTCATGGAAATATCCGAATCGTGAGAAGTGTACCAGGAACCGTAATCATCCCGGATATACACGTTTCCATCCTCCACATATCCGATGACAAAGTCGGCTCCCTGCATCAGATTCTCCGGGTTGAATCCAACGGCCACCCAGCCTTTTCCCGGAGATTTCAGTTCACCTTCCAGGTAGCCGTTTTCAATTCTCCAGGAAAAGAGTATACCTGCCACTTCAATCTGATTCTCACTGAAGCTTGAGGAACTGACGGATTGCTGCTCTCCCTGCTCGCTTGAAACTACAGTTTTTACAGAAACCACCGTACCGGATTTACTGATCGGCAGCCTCAGGATTCCAGTAAACAGCAGCCCCGATAAAATGGTGAATATTATCAGGACCAAAGTGATGTATCCCATAGTCCTATGGGAAAGTTTCATTTGTTTTTTCTTCTTTGTCTTTCTAATCTGCAGGCCTGTCAATGGAGTGAGAATCAGT
>QNBK01000321.1 GCA_003644105.1 Spirochaetota bacterium
TATCCAGGTTTTTCACCTGGGGGGAGTTCTTGGGCATGATGGAAAGGAAGGTCATTTCCATTTCCAGTTTGGAAACTCCCAGGGTGAGTATCAGGGTAACGGCCAGGGCGATGAGTATGGCTTTCCCGGGGTGGTTTCCGGCCCATAAGGCCCAGCGTGTCAGTGTGCTTTTCTTAATTGTTGTGTCCATTTATTTCCCTTTGTTTGTTGACCTTTCTATCGCGATGCGTTTCCATATTGTTTCACAGACCCTGGGGCCCAGAACAGCATAATCCTGAGTGTTGCTGAAGGCTCCCAGAAGCAGGGCCCCTTCATAGAATGCCGTGATTTCAAAGGCCACCGCTTCGGTGTCGGTCTCCGGGTGAATCTCTCCATTGCTGATGGCTGTGGACATCATCCCTTTTAAAGCGTTGCGGAACCCCGAGTAGATATCCTCAATCCTGTCTTTCAGATCGGGGAATTTTTTCAATGCGGATAACATCAGGTACAGGGTGTTTGTGTAGTTTACAATGACGGCACCAAGACCGGTTGATTCTGCCATTTCAGTCATGGATTCTTCCACATTGAAGAGATTATCCAGCATCATCTTCAGGGGAATATCAGAGGACATACTGTGAACAAACCAGCCCTCCATCACATCCAGAAGGCGAAGTACACAGTTATGAAAGAGATCGTCCTTGTTTTTGAAATAGTGGTAGATAGCCCCTTTGGTAACTCCCAGAGCTTCGGCGATATCATTCAGGGAAGAGCGTTCATAATCATTCAGGGCGAAAAAGTGCAGGGCCTGCATTTCCAGTTTCTCTTTTGTATCGTTGGGCTGCAAAGAGGATACCTACCTTCGGTATGTTGCATACCTATAGTAGGTATGTCTTATAAGGATGTCAACAATCAGAGGATGCGAAAACGAAAAACCACCGATGTTAAATTTCCTATTGACATATGCACACAACTTTCGTATTCTGGCTGTGTGCATATGCACATTAGGAGAGCTTTGAGTGCCCTATCGAAAAGGACGTCAGTGCCGGCAGCTCAGCGGCCGCCGGGGATTCAAACCCATGGGCATTCCTGTCAGTTTGTTGGAGCAGGTGGTTCTCACTCTGGATGAGTTTGAAACCCTTCGTATCTGCGATCTGGAAGGTAAAAAGCAGATTGAAGCGGGAGAGGCCATGGGTGTGTCCCGGGGAACCGTTCAAAGGCTGCTGGTGAAGGCCAGGGCCAAGGTGGTTGATGCCCTCTTAAATCAGAAAATACTGGTACTTGTAAATGGATTCGACCAGGAAGTACCGGAAGTAAAGGAAGTACAATGAAAGAAACAGTAATCGCAATTCCCAGTAACGATGGTGAAACCGTGGAAGAGCACTTCGGACACTGTCTCCAGTTCGTTCTGATAACCACACAGGATGGAAAAGAAGTTTCCCGGGGTATGGTTGTTCCTCCGGAGCATGCCCCTGGTATTTTTCCTGCTTTCCTGGCTGAACAGGGTGCCAATGTTATTATTACCGGCGGTATGGGCGGCCGGGCAGTATCTCTCTTTAAAGAACAGAATATCGATGTGATTCTGGGGGCCCGGGGCCAGATTTCCGATACGGTTCGAATCTTCCTGGAAGGGGAATTGGAATCAAAGGGAAGTGAGTGCAGCAGTCATGAACGGGGTTGTGAATAAAAAAATGAAGCTTGCTTTTTGTGTAAAAGGAAGCGACTTTCCTCTTTCTCTGGACGACCGCTTCGGCCGCTCGGACAAGTTTTGCATCGTGGAGTCCCGAACTGGAGAACGCCTGAAAATGGTGGAGAATACCATGAAGGATTTATCCGGGTCTGCCGGAGTTGGAGTTGTTCAGCTTCTATTTGAAGAAGGTGTTGAAGGTATCGTCGCCCCGCATCTGGGACCGACAGCCGAGGATGCCCGGAATAAAGTGAATATGAAGCTCTGGGATCAGGGGGACAGTAAAAATGTGGATGATGCTCTCTACTCCTGGGAAGAGGGTAATCTGAAAGAGATTACCGGCGATGATAAATCTCAGGGGATGTACCGGGCCTGATACCTCTCATTTGAGTATTCTCAGTACATCGGGAACCTTTTTCAATGTCAGGGGAAAATCTTCATTTTCCAGATGAATCACCTCACCGTCGGTCTCCATAAGTATGGGCCCGTTGTGGCTCAGTTCCACTTCATCTGCTTTGAAAAACTCGGCAATGGGCATACCCCGGTGAGCACCTTTGTAGAACAGCGGTTTAATCCGCATTATTCCCATCAGGGAAAGGGGCTGAAACAGAAGGAAATTTTCTTCCCCGGGTAATACCTTCATTCCGCCACCGTAGCGGGTATCCCCCTTACGGCCGAAAATGGTGAGAAGGAAGCGGCCTTCCCGGATTATCCTGCCTCCGGGCCCGCTGATGGATATCTTCCAGGGTTTCAGAGGCCATTTTTTTTCGTACACCAGTACCGCGACATCGGCGAATATCTTGTAGATAAGACGCGGGCCGGCCAGGGTTTTCATCCGGTTGGTAAGCTCAGAGACGTAGGCGTCCAGGCCGAAGCTGGTAACATTGAACGCATAGTGGATAATCCCTCTGGCAGTTCGAGCTTCAATAAGGGAATCCTTCCGGGTTCCTGACGAGGATCCCAGGATGGCAAAGGCTTCTTCCACAGTTGCCGCATCGGCATTATCGTTTCCGGTACCCATGGGCAGACGGAAGAGAATCACGTCTTTCATAATTTCCGGAACAGCTTTGAGCAGGGCGGTACAGATATCGTTGTGGAACCCGTCCCCTCCTGCAAGTATTATCAGACGCTTTCCGGGTTTGCCGGATGATACAAGACTCCGGGCCAGCTTCACGGCTTTATCCCCGGCGTGTTCCCGGCTTTCTGTTTCATGGAAGCGGACTTCCAGCCCTTCTCTCGGTATTTCTGATGTTGACTGTGCTTCGGCAAGCCGATTGAGACGGCGCATCATCTGCCGGTGAGCAGGACCCCACTTAAGCAGCCCCGAAGCCGGATTTACCAGAACCTCAATTACCGCACCTTCATCGATGAAGAGCCGGGATCCGTGGAGTAATCGCCGGGTTACAGCAGCAAAATCACGAATGTGGCGGCTTTTTATTGTATCATTTACGGCTTCCGGGCTCATTCTGACGTTATTATCGGTCTGCTGTTTTCCACTGTCAATCGCTTGGGAATCGCTGGCAGTTTATGCATTGAGAGACTATTATTCCCATATGCATATCAATTCAAAATGGCGTCTGATCGGAATTCTCAGCTTGATCCTCCTGACGGCATTTTCAGCAATTATTCTGATTGACTTCATCTCCACCCGGAATTCCATGAAGGTGGAAATTGTCAGATCCTCCCTGCCCCTCCTTCAGGAAAATATTTATTCAACGATACTTTCGGATCTGCTGCCCTCCATGAATACCGCTTCCATGATGGCCAATGACAGTTTTCTTGTTAATTGGGAGGAAGGTGAAGGTGGTGATATTTCAGAAATCACTGAATATCTGAATCGTATTCAGAAAAAATATGGATTCAACTCTGTTTTCTTTGTTTCTGAATCCAGCAAAAGATACTACTACCCCGACGGCATTAACAAAATCATTTCTCCTCTGAACGATCATGATATATGGTATTTCAACTTTCTCGATACGGGAAAGGAGTTTGAACTTGATGTGGACACCGATGAGGCCGCAGGGGACA
>QNBK01000322.1 GCA_003644105.1 Spirochaetota bacterium
CTTACAGGCTGCGGTGCTGCATCCCTGAATAAAACAGTACTGGATGTGGCGGGCAGCAAACTGAATGTTGAAATCGCCGATACCCCGGAATCAAGAGAGCAGGGGCTGATGAACCGGACGTCCATGGGGGAAGATGAGGGCATGATCTTTGTCTTTGATGATGAATCGAAGGTGTCTTTCTGGATGAAAAACACCCAATTACCCCTTTCCATCGCCTTTATCGCCGCCGATGGTACCATCAGGCAGATTGAGGATATGGAACCTGAGAGTCTGGCCTCTGTTCCCTCATACCGGAATGTGCTTTACGCCCTGGAGGTGAATCAGGGCTGGTTTGATATTCACGGGGTAAATCCCGGGGATGTTGTGGATGTTTCCGGGCTGAAAGTTCCGTAGGACCGGCTTAAAAGGGGCTCAGCTCAGCTTCCCCGCTCCCGTCCTGCGGCGGCTCATTACTGAGTATCTCCACCTTCCGTTCAAACCCTTCCAGTTCCTCTTCCAGGTTTTTTGAGAGAACCACACCTTCATCAAATAGGGCCATGGCTTCCTCCAGGGGAACATCCCGGTCTCTGATCTGTTCGGCCAGTTTTTCCAGATGGCCCAGTTTTTCTTCAAAGCCTTTCATCTCTTTATCCTTCTTTCTTACTGTCGTTGTGCAGTTTTGATATCCGGGCATCGGCAGTACCCCGGGCAAACTCCACCTTGATTTCATCATTTTCCTTCAGGTGCTGTGAGTCGCTGATACTCCGGCCCCGGGGGTCGTTTATCAGGGATACACGGGCGTAACCCCGGGCCATTACCGCTTTCGGAGAGGCGTCGTTCAGCGAGCGTCCTGCCAGCTCCAGTCGGCGCCTTAAGGGCTGGAGGCGCTCAGCGGCCGCCCGTTCCAGTTCGCGCCGCGCCTCATCACTGCCCCGCATGGCCTCTTCCAGGCGGCCTGCAGCCAGATGGGAGAGCTCTCTGATCCCTGCTTTGTCCAGACGGTGTCCTGCTGTATCCAGCCGGGCAGAGATTAGTCCGGCCGCCTCTCTGCGGAACCCCCGGGCCCGGAGGAGCAGGTCTTCCGAGCGGTCGCTCACCAGCTCTGCCGCTGCAGATGGAGTGGCCGCCCTGACATCCGAGGCCAGGTCGGCCAGGGAAATATCGATTTCATGTCCCACCCCGCTGATTACAGGCAGGGGGCAAGCGGCCACCGCCCTGACAACCACTTCCTCGTTGAAGGCCATCAGATCTTCCAGGGATCCTCCCCCCCGGGCAATTATCACCACATCCCCCAGATTGTAGGCCGCCGCCCGTCTAATCTGGGCGGCAATTTTCTCCGGCGCTTCACTTCCCTGAACGATGGTGGGAAGCAGAGTAACCCTGGGGGCGGCAGAGCGCCGGGCGAGTACCTGAAGTATGTCTCTCACCGCTGCACCGGTGGGGGAGGTGATTACCGCCACCCGCCGGGGGTAGGGGGGCAGAGGCTGTTTTTTCTCCTGGTCGAACAAACCTTCTGCCCCGAGGGCCCTTTTTCGTTTTTCCAGAGCCTCCAGAAGGGCCCCTTTACCGGCGGGTTTTACGTTATCAACGATAATCTGATATGAACCCCGGGGGGCATATACATCGATTTTACCGGTAACTACCACATGCATACCGTCCTGTGGTTTTTCTTCCACCCGGGAGGCTTTTCCCCGGAAGAGAGCGGCGGATATCATGGCGGTTGAATCTTTGAGGGTGAAATAAATATGTCCCGCCGCCGAGGGCCGGCAATTGGAGATTTCCCCTTCGACACTCAGCGAGGGAAATGTATCTTCCAGCTGACCTTTTATCGCCCGGGTTAATTCACTTACCGACCATACAGGCCGTCTTTCACTGCTGAACAAACTCACTCTCCTTCCAGTTCAGAGAGTGCGTCGTGAAGGCCCCGAGCCGATTCGGCAGTATCCATCATGGCGGCATGAAGTACTTTTACAGAGGATGATTCGGGGATTCTGCTTATATAAACCAGTACCTGTTTTCCATCGGATGTGGTACCTGCCAGTGCCCAGGATCCGAACTTCCGGGTGGACCAGCTATCCCTCAGCAGGTTTTCGGCTAAGCCCTCGGGCAGCTTACCGGGGATGCGGACAGCCACCGACCATATTTCACGAACCCTGACATTTTTCTCCAGAGATTCGGTATGGGTGCTTACACCCACCTCAACATTCCTGTTTTCGGGGATAATTACCTGCACCCGGTAATCCCCCTCTGAATCAATACGGTATTTGAGGTTCAGTTTTTTTATCTGCCTCTCAATTGAATCCTCAGCATTACAGGAACTGAGGATGATAAAAAGAGTCAGCAGGAGAGGAACAACTAAACGATATGGGTTACGATTATGCATCATCAGGTTTAATATGAAGATGAGTACCAGAGGGGTCAAGTAAAAGCCTCCTCTTTAGTATTCAGATAAGCCTTCATTGAGGCCGAAAAGGGAAATGAGTATGAAAAACCTGGCCATTATCAACATCGCGGGGATATCTTCCCTCTCATACGAAGCCGTATTCGGCGGCCCCTCTGCTTTCGACCGTGTTCAGCACTGGGCCTCTTCCATCCCCGAAGCTTCAGGAATCGTTTTCTTCGCCGATCCTGATACTCCGGTTCCCCATGGCACTCTGGAAGTGGGAGAGGAACCCGAAAAACAGCCTTTTGCCCGGATGAGGGTAATCCGCAGAGATAAATGGACGGAAAAAACCCTTGTTGAAGCCCTTATCACAGCAGCGAAACTTCCCGGGGAAAGCCCTCAACTGCCCCCTGTGGAAGCTCTGTTCTATACCTGGGGCGACTTTCCCCTGATCGATAATGAAATCAGCATGAATCTCTGGAAACTGCATTATAAATTCGATGCGGAGTACAGTTTTGCCGACGGATACCCTGTGGGTCTTGCCCCGGAGATACTCTCTGTCCTGATACCGGAGAAGCTGATGCCCCTGGCGGTAAACAGGGATAATCCTGTGGTCCGGGACAGTCTGTTCGAAATTCTCCGGCAGGATATCAATGCTTTTGATGTGGAAACTCAGCTTTCTCCGGTGGATATGAGAATGGACAGGGTTTCCATCAGCACCGATACCCGGCGGAATGTGAATATTGCAGAACAGCTTTATGCCGCAGGTGGGGTGGATGCCGAATCCCTGTGCAGGGTAATACCGGAGAACCGGGTACTTCTTCGTAACCTTCCGGCGTTTTTCCCCATACAGATAACCGATTACTGCCCCCAGGCCTGTTCCTACTGCCCCTTCCCAAAATACTCCGGAGACCCCCGGGACGGCAGGAATTATATGGATTTGAATGTGTTTGAAGATTTATGCCGGAGAATTGTCTCTTTTGCGGGAGATGCGGTAATCGGTCTTTCCCTCTGGGGCGAGCCTGCAGCTCATCCTGAAATCGGGAAGCTGATTCAGGCTGCTCTTGCTGCGGGGAATACGGATTCAGGCCCTTCCCGAAGCCGGGTGCTCATTGAAACCTCAGGTATAGGATGGGATAGAACTCTTATTGAAGAACTGGCCGGAGAAACAGAAACGGGCCGTATGATGTGGATTGTTTCTCTTGATGCTTCGGATCCGGAACTCTACCGCAGCCTTCGGGGAGAAGGGCAGGTTGAAGCTGAAGAAACCGCCAGGCATCTTACAAAGTTTTTTGGTTCCAACTGCTGGCTGCAGGCCGTA
>QNBK01000323.1 GCA_003644105.1 Spirochaetota bacterium
AAATCTGCTGACCCGCGTGGTCGTACCGGTTCAAGTCCGGTCGCCGGTAAAAATAAAACCTGTAATATATATGAAAATACATCGCGAACGGAGGCGCCAGGGACGACGCCGGAAAGCGGAATCAGCGGCCCGGAGAGAATCGTCAGGACGCAGATGATCACAGGGCAGGCCAGTCGTTTGTCTACCTTTTTCCGGAATCCTTTTGAAAATGGATGTAATCTACACTTTGTTATTTGATAAAGTTGTTCAAAAGTGACCGGAAATTCTAATCTCTCTGGTAATATTTTTGGCTTTTGTCATATTGTCGAAAATTTTGAAAAAAATCACCTCTTCTGCTGCCAAACGTTTAAAAGTCAATAATAACCTGATCCGACTTTTAGCTAAAACAGTGAGTGTCACGGTTATTATTTTCGGTCTTGTAACAGCTCTGGGTACAGTGGGAATTAATATTACCGCTATTGTTGCCAGTCTTGGGTTAACAGGTTTCGCTCTCGGTTTTGCGTTGAAAGATACAATATCTAATATTCTATCAGGAGTATTAATCCTCATGTACAAACCTTTTGAATTGGACCATTACATAAAAATTACCGGTTTTGAAGGTCTTGTCGTCAATATTGACCTTCGTTATACAGAACTTGATTTTCTTGGCGATAAAATTCTGATTCCAAATTCAAAATTATTCATTAACCCAATAACCGTTGTCTCTAAAGAAAAAAAACAACTTCACTCTGACATGGAAGAAAACTGAGCAACACAAGCAATTCCATCCCGGAATTTCCTCAGCTAGCACCGCATACAGATAACTCATTACCTCATCCATGACTGAACTGTAATGGAATCATCATTCCTGAAGTTATATATTACTTAATAGAAAGTATATAAATTGGAGTCATTTCATATGAGAAAAAATAAAATTACTTTGATCCTCACAGCCATTCTGTTAACAGCAGCATTGTTGCCTGTGATGGCTGAAGAGCAGCAGGCTGTATTTGCCGGGGGCTGTTTCTGGTGCATGGAAGCCCCCTTTGAAGCTGTCAGAGGTGTTAATGAAGTTGTCAGCGGATACACCGGTGGGAATGTCGAGGATCCCAGCTATCAACAGGTTTCTCAGGGAAATACCGGGCATTTTGAGGCAGTCAGAGTCGTCTACGACGATGAGGTGGTCAATTATAAAGATCTGCTGGATGTTTTCTGGCGGAATATCGACCCTACCGACCACTACGGACAGTTTTACGACAGAGGTTCCCAGTACCAAACCGCTATCTTTTTTGCAGATAACAGCGAGAAAGAACTTGCAGAACAATCTAAAACTGCACTGAATTCCTCCGGGAAGTTTTCAGATCCCATAGCAACGGAGATTCTGCCAGCCGCTGCATTCTACGACGCTGAAGATTACCATCAGGATTATTATAAAAAACAGCCGGAGAGGTATTATGCTTATGCGGCAGGGTCCGGCCGTAAGGGCTTTCTTGCGGAAAACTGGAGTAATGAGGAGTGGACCATGTACGAAAAACCATCAAACCGGGAATTAAAGTCACAATTAACAGATCTTCAGTACGATGTAACCCAGAAAGAAGCAACAGAAAGAGCTTTTTCCAACGAATACTGGGACAACCATGAAAAAGGAATCTACGTGGATGTGGTCTCCGGAGAACCACTATTCTCTTCTGCCGATAAATTCGATTCCGGGAGCGGTTGGCCGTCATTCACAAGGCCCATAGACAACAGCTTTATAATTAATAAAGCGGATAGGTCTCTATTTTCTGTTCGAACTGAAGTCCGCAGTAAATACGGTGATTCACATCTGGGACATGTATTTGATGATGGCCCTGTGGAAGAAGGTGGACAGCGATTCTGTATCAACTCAGCAGCTTTGCGTTTTATTCCTCAAAGTGAGATGGAAGTTGAAGGCTATAGTGAATACCTGAGCCTGCTTGAATAGCAACCATTGATAAATGGGGATATTTACTAAACTTTGTAAAAATTCTTATTATGCCGGTACACAGATAGTGATTTTGGAGCGCTTATGAAGAGAGTTTTATTCTTATGCACCGGTAATTCATGCAGGAGCCAGATGGCCGAGGGTTTCGGACGTGCTTTAAAATCCCATCTCTTTGAGTCTTATTCCGCCGGGGTGGAAAAACACGGTATGAACCCCCACGCTGTCAGGGTGATGGGTGAGGCGGGAGTTGATATTTCAAGCCATGAGAGTAAAACCACAGAGGAACTGCCCGTAAAAGAACTCGACTACGTGGTTACAGTATGCGATAACGCACGGGAACACTGTCCCTGGTTTCCGGCAAAGACGAAACTGATACATAAAAGTTTTGAAGATCCGCCATTTATAACCCGGGATATGCCCGACGGCGAAGAAAAACTGGCAGTTTTCCGCCGTGTACGGGATGAAATCCGAAGCTTTGTAGAAACTCTACCTGAAGCTTTTTCTGCAAAATAGCACCAATTCTAGACTTCTGATTCTTTGATAACATCCAAGCTTACCAGCATTGCACGATGAGTGCGGCATTGACATCTCTATCCCAAGCGGATGACTGCTTCACCAGTAACTCTTCATATGGTATCTATATCACTTGGGAACACAGCTCTTCCTCTTACACGGGATTATTATATACCCCGAGGCCGAAACGAACTCCATAAAATCTTCGAGCATCGCTTTACAGATTTCTTTGAACAGTATTGAGAAATATGCTGCAAAGTACGGCATGTTCCGCCTTGATCGAATCCAGCAGGTAGGAGAGCAGTTCTCCATATGCGGTGATTATCTTCAGGGGATTGTGAAAATACATGGCTACGCAATGTTTCCCGCTCTCGCTCGGAAGTAGCCGAATGAACTCGTCCACTTCACTCACTCCGTTTGGGAATCCGGTGCACCAACCCTGAGTGCGGCCACGACTATTTTCGACCCTTTTCCTGCAAGGGATTCTACCTTTGTCCCTTCTGCGGCCTGGTCGTTCACTCCGTGAACTGCTCGGCCCTGCATCCTGGCTAGAAACGGACATTACTTTTCGCCGAACATCTGACTAACGAGGTATTGCTGAATTTGCCTCATCTTGACGCAAATTGCCTTCGGCAATCCGCTGGATTCAGTTTGTTTTTACCCTGCCCAAGGCACTTCGGTCCTATTTTCGGCATGATCGACGTCTGTTTGCCGATGTCTCACGTTTGATTTATTCCATCATTAGCGAGTTTTACGATGAGGCTGCAGGCAGGCCCTTGAACACCGCTTTGATAGTCGCATACCTCAGGTTTTTGCGAAGCAAAATACCATGCGCAAACCCGATATAAGGCACTACAAACATTTGGGGAAATTTTGAGGTGGAATCCTCATTTTCATGCAATCGTGCTGGAGGGTGGATTCGATTCTGAAGGTACATTTTCCTATCTCCCTTTCTGGGGCCTTGAAAAAATGACGAAACTTTTCCGTCGATGTATCTTTAAACTATTCCTGGAGAAAAAACTTATAAACAAATCCTTCGCCCGTAATATGCTCAGCTGAAAACATTCCGGATTCAGTCAGGATGCAGGGCCGAACAGCAACCGCAGGTTGCGACCAGGCATTGATAACAGCGTTCAAATCCTCGATGGGAAATCCCGGATAAGTCTTGCAGAGTATATTTCACGCCCGCCGATCTCTCTCAAGAAGATCAATTACGAACC
>QNBK01000324.1 GCA_003644105.1 Spirochaetota bacterium
ATCGGGGCAAAACTTATAGCCCGGCTCTCGGAAAAAGCTGCAGACGAGGGTTTCCGGAAGATATTCGTTCTCACCACCCGTACTGCCGACTGGTTCCTCGCCCGGGGATTCAAAGAAGGTTCGGTAGCCGACCTCCCCGCTGAAAGACTTATAGGTTACAACAACGAGAGAAATTCCCGGGTACTTATTAAGAATCTAAGTCGGGACATTTCTACTGACTGAAGGTTTTCCTGAAAACATCCGGGTGATGGATTATTACACATAACAAAATAGGACTATGGATTTATAATTCGGGTTTAGTAGCCTTGATGACAACAAACGATCCGGCTCCATGTCCATCCTGCACCGCAGCCATTAAGTCTCCCGGAAAAAGAGTCTGCTTCGTAATTATTTGTGAAAATCCCGCAACCTGGAGATATCTGAGAATTTCCTCCGCTGAATAAAAAGTTGCGTCCTGATAGAAGCGGCTTTCATTTTTCCGTTCCAGGTAATTCTTTCCTATCACACTCTCTTTATCCACAAATCCGACAATAATACAACCACCGCTCTGAAGAACACGATAAGCCTCCAGAAAGCTTTGTTCAATATCATCAACAAAACAGATTGTCGTTACCATCAGTATGTATGAAAAACTATTATCTGGAAAAGGAAGAGCTTCAGCTACACCTTTTCTGACATCAATTCCCAACCGGATAGCTTGTTCGGCCATTTGCGGTGATGGTTCCACACCTGTTCCAACCCCCAGAGGACCGGCGAACTTACCGGACCCCACTCCAACTTCAAGACCATTACTGCTCGAATGCGGCATAAGCTGACGAACAGCTTCAAGTTCAGCTTCGTAAAATTGAGGATTCTTATCAAACCAGTGATCGTATTGATTACTGTACAAATCAAATGCCTGTGTTTTCGCCATAGATTTACCAGCCTCTACTTCAGGCCTCAGCTCCATTAGAATTAAAAAACTTCACCGCTCTCTCAAGTTCCTGGATACAAATTTCCGGATACTGAGCTGCCAGGCTGATAATATTATCCGGTTTTATGCTATTCTCCCGCCTGAGAAGTATGGGGAAGATACTGTGTGTTGAGATTATGAGCTGATACTTTTTGGATAATTTCGGGAATATTTCTCCCCAGAGAATGGCCTGTCCGGCAAAGCCTATATGGTTATCCACTTCATCCAGCAGCAGTGTCGGCCGGTCCTCACGCTGCAGTTTGTATGTTAAGAAACGATTCTCAATATAATTCACCAATTCGTTAACCAGCCCGATTCTTTTCTCTCCGGAAGACCGTAAATGCACATGAGATTCCAGATAGTCTGAATCAATAAAAGACTCTTCCGAGTTCTGATAACAGTCCTGATAAAACACCGGTCTATCGTCACTTTCAACGGTAGCCGAAAAGGGCAGCTCCTCCGGAGAGCCTCCATCAGACCACCCGCCCCCACCGCATCCGGATGACATGGCAAGGGTTCTGAGTATGGTGGTTTTACCGGAACCGTTCGGTCCAAACAGAACATTGGTCCAACCGTTAAAGATGATTTCTCTTTTACCGATACCTTTCAGTTGAGTCGGATATCCTGTATTGAACTGAAGTAATGAAATCATATTGAATCAGATTTTATCCGGGTCCGCTCCATACATAAACTCCATAGCATTCAAAGCTGCTATGGTGCCGTCACTTACCGCCGTGGTTATCTGCCGAAACTTCTTTTGCCGTATATCACCTGCGGCAAAAACACCCTTGAGATTCGTTGCCATTCCTTCATCTGTAACAATTTCATCTCGACCATTCAGTTCGATAACGCCGGAAAACGGTTTACTTCCCGGTACATACCCTATGAGAATAAAGGCTCCGGTAATATTCAACTCTATATTTTCATTGGTTTTCTTATTACGGACACGAACTCCAGTAAGGGTATCTTCTCCGAGAAAATCTTCAACAATAGATTCCATCATAAAGCTTATCTTCGAATTTTCTTCCGCAGCTTTTATGGCATGGGGATACCCCTGGAAATGATCGAACTGATGAACAATGGTTACCGACTTTGCATATTGAGTCAGAGATACGGCCTCTTCCAAAGCGGAATTGCCCCCCCCGACAACGATAATATCTTCATCGGTAAAAAAATCACCATCACAGGTGGCACAGTAAGAGATGCCCGTTCCCTGAAACTTCTTCTCAGAATCAATTCCGAGGGTTCTGGGTTTTCCACCGGCTGCAACAATTACCGTTTTTCCGGAGTAATCACCCTTTTCTGTTCTGATAATTTTTTCATCAGCTTCAAGTTCCATGGAGCGAATCTTCTGATTGGTAAGAATTTCACACCCGAAACCCACAGCCTGTTTCTTCATTTCTGAAGCCAGTTTGTAGCCGTAGGTTTCGCCTGTACCAGGATAGTTCGCCACAGCGTGAGTCAGAGTTACCTGACCGCCCCCGCTGCCTGAATCAAGAATCAGAACGTTCTGCCTGGCCCGGGAGAGGTAGATGCCTGCTGTCAGACCGGCTGGACCGGCCCCGATAATAAGAGTGTCATAACGATCCATGGTTTTCCTTCAGTAAACTTCTTTCAGGATCGATGTAACCTGATCCTCATCCTGAATACTTGATGTAGCTTTAGCCACCTTACCGTTCTTGTAGTAAATCGTGAAGGGCAGTCCCCGGAATGTTGCACATTCTGGCAGATTTCTGATAACAGCCGCCTCAGGATGATCAAAAAGCATATCCTTGAATACAACTGAATCGTATTCCCCTGAATCTCTCAAGCTTTCCATAGCATCATATACCGGAACACACATCGGCCCCATACGGCCGCAGCAAACCATCACATTCTCATTGGAGCTGATCAATTCATTAAGTTCAGATGCGGAAGTTACATGTTCCAGATTGGTGTCTAGTGTCATTACATACCTCTTGTATATTTTATTTCATATATTTTATTAATAGTATATACAAACGTCAAGCCCGATACTACTATTGCCACTTGGTCTGTTTAACTTCAGAATCACAGTACTGGATTTACAAATGAAGATTTATATTGACTGCTACCCGTGTTTTATAAAACAGGCTATTCAAGCTGGAAAATTTGTCACTGATGATAAAGAAGTCATCAAAGAAATTGTCGATGGTGTTGCAAAAATGCTGCCGGATCTGCCCTCGGGAGCAACCCCTCCTGAAATCGGTGAAGCTATTCACCGGCATGTCCGGGAAGTAACAGGAATACGGGATCCCTACCGCAAAGCCAAAGATATTAACATTGAAGAGGCAAAGCAGCTTTATCCTGAAATGAAAGGATTTGTTGAAGCATCTGACAATCGATTGTTAACAGCGGCGAAGATTGCCATTGCCGGTAACATTATCGATTACGGGACAAATCGTGATTTTAATATATCCACCGAAATACACACCGTGATCGATCAACAGCTCGGGATTGATAACTTTGAAGAATTCAAACAGGCACTTTCCACCGCCAGGTCGGTTCTCTACCTGGCTGACAATGCCGGGGAGTCGGTTCTGGACCGCATCCTCATTGAAGAAATCAAGGCTCCAGTTACCTACGTGGTTCGTGATATTCCAGTACTCAACGATGTAACTCATGATGATGCGGTTGCCTCTGGTATAGCCGATGTTGCTGAAATTGTTTCGTCAGGAACCTCAGCTCCGGG
>QNBK01000325.1 GCA_003644105.1 Spirochaetota bacterium
CTGCGCGACCTCGCAATAGCTCTCGGCGTACTCGCTCTGGTATTTGCCGGCCTCTTTGCATGGGCAACACTCAGCAGAGAAAAACCCCAGCTTCTCACCTCGTTTCTCAATCCCGATGTTCCCAAACGCCTCGAAACCGCTCCACCAAAGATTGCAGAGCCTGAGAAAAAGGAAATCGTCCGCTATGTTACCGGTGAACACACCGTTATCGGCGGTGAGTCCTTTTCTTTGATTACCGGAATGTACTGGGATGATATTTTCCTCTGGCCTGATTTGTATGTTCTGAACGATATGAAATCCGGGGATCCGGATTTGATTTTTCCCGATGAAATTGTGGATATATACAACCGTCTGGGTAATGGGAATGTGTACTCCAGCACTGAAAAGAATATGATTCTTGATGCCTATATGAAGGTTTACAGGCGCTACAAGGCCATCGGGCCCGAAAAGAACGGCTCAGCCTGGACCCTTTTATGGTGCGGTGCCAAGTACGATCATGCTTTTCTTGATATTTACGCTGGTCAGATCGATCCTGAAGACCTGAGTATAGCCCGGCGTTATATTGAAGAAGAGGGGTTTCTGGACTGATACTGCCCGGGATCGATATTAATCCCGGGAGTCAACTCAGGAGTCTATCCCTGATAAGAAGCTTTGGAAAAGGCCAGATAAGGATAGTAAACAAACCCGAAAAGCAGCGCGAGAATAACATGCCATCCCGGCTGACCGAATTTCAGAACCAGATTATAAATAATCATGATTGCAAATACGATATTCGCAATAGGCACAAAAATCAGCATGAAAATCCACCAGACCGGTTTATCAATAATCTGAAGCATCACGATGATGTTGTAGATCGGGACAAGAATCGCCCATCCGGGTTTACCGGCTTTGGTGAAAATCTTCCAGTTCGCCACAATCAGCACAATAGCGACAATAATCCATACTACAATCAGTACAGGACTGAAACCTGAATCAGACATATATTTCTCCTCAACAGTGAATATACATTCAAGCTATTCCATGTAACATGTAATATCAAGTTCAGAATGGAATAACTGATTGTATTTCCACCGCTTCTCCGTTCACAGGGTGGGTGAAGCGCAACAAGGCCGCATGGAGCAGCAAACGGGATAAGGACTCTCCGATTATCTGTTCTCCATAGAGTGAATCACCGAAAATTGCTGCTCTGCAGATACTTAATGCCAGTCGCAACTGATGGGTTCGACCGGTAAGCGGCTTTAACTCAAGCCGGTAAACACCTCCCCCGGCAGATTCCCCGCTGCGGGTTTCGGGTGATAACCGCCAGTCGGTTACCGCCTCTTTTCCCCTCTCAGGATCGATAAGCTGATGGGGCCGGTTATCTGTATCCAGACGCTGATACAGGGTAATCCGCCCGGACAATTGTCCCTTTTCAAACACAACGCCCTCACGATGAGGATCCTCCGGCAGTGCAGAAGTAATGGCAATGTAGGTTTTCTCAATCTCCCTGTTCGCAAATGCCCTGCTGAGTTTTCGGTGAACATCAGGGTTCCGGGCCAATAAAAGTACACCGGATGTCGCCATATCAAGGCGATGAACCTCCCGTATCCAGCGGAACTCCAAGGCTGCCCGTGCCACCGCACAGTCAGCTTTCTCCGGTCCCCGTCCCGGAACCGAAAGGAGGCCCGAAGGCTTGTTCACAGCCAGAAGGAAATCATCCTGATATAGAACCTCAAGTTTTTTCATAATTTAAGAATCCACAATCCCCAGGGAATCAGAATAGCAGCAGCACAGAGAAACCACCCCCGAAAAGTTTGATCTGTTTCCAGGCAGGGCTTTTCTCCCGACTCTCCTGCACCGAGTTTCTCCTGATCGGGATTAAAGCGTTCCATCAGCAATTCATCAAGACTGACAAAAAAATTCTTCCCCGAAAGTCGCCTCTTCCCCTCAAGAATGGAGTCAAAATAGTAAAAAGTACGCCCCAGCAATCCACCGAAGCGGCCGGGGAGTTCAAGCTCCGGCCTGACAGATGCCACCGAGAGAAAAACCATACCTACCAGGGTGATTCCCCGGATTAATCCGTTTTCCAAGGCCCCGGAAGTAATAATAAAGGGGCCTATCTCCACCAGGACTCGCCCCCAGGGTGATAGAAGATGAAAAAAGGTGACTGAGAGTACAAGTATCAGAAAATACCCCCATCTGAGGCGTTTTCCGGCCAGAACCGCCAGCAGGGCAAAAAATGCAGCCAGGAGAGCTTTACAGGCCAAACCTTCAGCCAGAAGGTACGGCGGCAGCATCAGCATACCTGCAGCAAACCGAGGTAAGGCAGCAATATAATAACCAATTCTGTCCGGTTGTTTTTTTCTCATTTCGAATCTTCCAGACTAATGCTATAACGTCTTTCAATTCCTTTCAGCCACCCGGATGACGATACAAATCTCTCGGCAAAAACACCGATTATGAGCCCGGTAACAATACCGGATCCGATGGAAAAGGGAGCAATAACCCGGGCAGTTTCACCGAATACAAAAGTTACAGCCAGGGCTACCTGAACCAGAGAGCTGGCCAGAGCTCCGGAAAGAGAGACTCCCACCAACCCCACATGCCTGCCCCCCAAACGGTACACCATACTCATCGTGAACACTGAAACAACCGATCCTGCCAGGGAGAAGAGGAAAACATAAGAAGCCAGGGTTCCATTAACCAAACCCTGACCGATCACCTTGAGTAGGAGAACCAGAATCAAATCCACCGGTTTCAAAAATCGCAGCCCCAGGAGAAGCGGAAGATTCGCCAATCCCAGACGTAAAAAAGGTAGCGGTTTGGGAATCAGATACTCCACCGCAGAAAGAAAAAGACAAAGGGCACCCAAAAAGGCTGTTATTTCCCGCCTGTCATCAGAACGCACCGGCATCCACCTCTGTCCCCTTCCCGGAATTACCGGCAACAACCCTTACAAATACCCGATTGGGAAGACATGCCACCCAGCTTGATGGGGTGGAAACAGGCCCCATGGCTACACAGATCTTATCCCTGCAGTCGGAGTCAGAGATAAAGACTTCTCCATCAGCCACATCAACCCGGGTATCCCCCACTGGTCCTTTTAAAACAAGAGAACCATCCCGGGACAGGGGCATAATATATACCTCTCCCGAAGCCTCAATTTCAGCTATCAGCTCACCTTCACCACTTGAGGCAGACCAGAAAACCGAAGCGGTAACAACAGCCAGAGAGAGAAGAAATATTATATAGTCCAATATGCGCAGTCGGTGCATGCATTATTATACCGGTATGGAGAAAGCTTGTAAAAAAATTTACTTCCGTAAGTTTTTTCATCCATCTGGGTGTATTGTCTTGAAACGGTAGAAGATTAAGACTTTCTGCCGGGAGGTTTTTAAATGAAGAAATTAATTATTCTTACTGTTCTCGTTGCAGCCGTTACCGGATTTGCCGCTGCAGGCGGACTGGTTTTCCAGCTCGGTGCCGGTTATCACTCATCCTACATCGGGGAACTCCCCTCAGATATCGATGCTGAAATTGCCGATCTGAAGAGTCTGCCTCTGGGTGTCGGAGGATATGTCGGACTGGGTTATGGTTTCGGAGAAAAGAAAATGCTCTCCCTGGGTGCTGAGTTTGCACCCAGTTGGGATTTCTCACTTAACCCGAC
>QNBK01000326.1 GCA_003644105.1 Spirochaetota bacterium
AGGGCCAATAAAATCAGTTTCTTCATTACTACTTTCTCTCCTGTAGAACAATGAAATTATTTAAGCACCGGAACCCGGTGCATCTTTTACGAATGGTAGGTGTGTCTTGTGTGTGGTATATGTGGAAATTGTGAAGATTCGGTGAAGACAATGTTTCAGCACACCTTATGGATTGTGCTTCGTGAAGGCCTAAAGGGCTTTGTGTTTCCTTCGTGAAGTTCATCATTTATGAGAATACCGACCATGAGGTGAAACCGTCAAGTACATTAACGTGTATTCATGACATTTATTGAAAAAGTGATCGAAAAGGCCTTTCAGACCGGTTTTTCGGCCCGTCGGGGGAGTACAAGGCGCATTCTCACGGTTCCCCGGGAGGTGTTACGGGCGGTTACCGAGCCGCCGAGTTTATCGGCTACGGCACGGACAATGGTGAGTCCCAGGCCGGAACCCGGGGTGCTCCGCCCGGAATCACCCCGGTAGAGTCGCTCGAATAGGTAGGGGAGGTTGGATTCGGGTATATGGCCCGGATTTTCCACGGTGATGGCCACATCACTGCCTTCGGCGGAAAGCTCAACGGTGATGATGCCGCTCCTGCCGCTGCTGCGGGCATGCTGTATGGCGTTCTGTACCAGGTTGTTAATTGCACGGGAAAGAAGATCCGGGTCGGCCGGGAAGGTGAGTTTCCCTTTGCAGCTTAGACTGCATTCCAGTGTCAGTCCTGAGGCCTCGGCCACCGGGGTGAATCGGCTTTGTATCTGCCCCAGGAAGGAGGCGGCATCCAGTTTTCTGATAACCGGCAGCATTTCCGGGGATTCCACCCGGGAAAGAAGGGAAAGATCCTGCACCAGCTTATCTATATGGGCGAATTCTCCTTCAAGTGTTTTGAAACGTTCATCGGTGAGGGTGAATACACCGTCTTTTATGGCTTCCAGCTGCCCCCGGAGGGCCGTTACCGGGGTTTTCAGGTCGTGGGCGATATCCTGGGTCCATTGACGCCGCTGCCGCTTTTCTTTTATCAGGGTGTCCTGGAGCCGGGCCGAGGCCCGGGCGATGGCCTGGAACTCGCTCGTACTCTGATCGGGAAAGGGAATACTGCGGTCGCCCCGGGAGAGTTTTCCCAGTAATGCGGCCAGCATCCGGGCATCCCGGGTAGCCGAAAGACTCATTCGGTGGGAGATGGCAAAGGCGGCGGCGATGCTTAACACCATACCCAGTATCAGAGTCTGTACCATGCGTATAACCAGGCTGCGGTTGGTGCTTATAAAGTAAAAGTCCGAGGGGAGGCAGGCCACCCACCCTATGATATTACCTTCGTGAAGTACGGCGTACTGGGGCTTGAGGCTATGGGTGGGTGAAAGACCGGGGTAGGCCTGGTTGCGCCAGTAATACACCGGGGTTTTGTTCGAGTCGTAGACGGCGAAGGAGGCCAGTTCATCGGTGAAATTGGTAATCTGGTTCATGGCTTCCCGGCTGTTAGTCAGGGTGAGTTCCCCATGCTCAAGCCAGAGGGACTCTACAACCAGAGCCAGGCGGCGGATGGACTGGGTGGTAACCATACTCCGCCATTCCCTGCTGGAATTACCGCTGCCCCAGAACGCGGCGGCCACCATGATGCCGCTGTTGAAGAAGATGGCCAGTATGATGATGAGGAGCAGCTTATATCGGAGGCTTCTCACACCGATTCGCCGGCGAACCGGTAACCGTATCCCCGGACGGTTTCTATCCAGGCCGGAAGGCCGAGTTTGGACCGGAGGTTTTTGATATGGGTGTCCACGGTGCGGTCGTATCCCTCAAAGGAGTATTCCAGGCAGCGGTCGAGTATCTGCTCCCGTGTTACTACGGCACCGCCGTTGGATGAGAGGTAGAGCAGTATCTTCCATTCGGCGGCGGTGAGTTTCAGCATTTCATCGTCCAGTGTGGCTTTGTGTGAATCCTCGTCGGTGGTGAGCTTATGGCCCTCGAGAACCCAGGAGCGGCTGCTTACCTTGATGGACGGGCCGGAGGTGCGCTTGAGTACTGCGGCTACCCGGAGTACCAGCTCTTTGGGGCTGAAGGGTTTCACGATGTAGTCATCGGCACCGATTTCAAAACCGGTGATGCGGTCGGACTCGGATTCCCGGGCGGACATGAAAATGATGGGTATGGACTGGGTGCTCAGGAGCTCTTTGGCAAAGATAAAACCATCACCGTCGGGCAGCATCACATCAAGGAGTATCAGATCCGGTTTGCGTTCTTCCAGAGAGGCTTTAGCGCTGGTGAGGTTGCCAAAACCGGACACTTCATGATCGGCAAGCTGCAGATAGCCGGTTACCGCTTCCCTGATCGATTCATTGTCTTCCACCACGTAAATATGTGCCATAACGACAGTGTAATCCCCCCGGGAGGTGAACTTCCAGCCCGGAGGGGGAATTTGTGGATTTTGTGAAGAATTAACAGTGGCTCAAGCCGGTGGTGTACCTGAACGGTTAAGAAGGGTATGGATAGTTTTTCTCAGGATGCGGGGTATAAATACCTTTTTTCAAGTTCCAGAATCGCCTGCCAGCTGCTTCACAGCTTTGTTGATGTTCCTCTTGTCCGGAATATCAGCCCGGAGAATCTTCAGCTGGTGGACAAATCCTTTGTATCTGATGAGCTCTTAAAACGAGAGTCGGATATCATTTACAAAGTGAATCTCAAAGGCGCTTCGGCTTATATTTATATTCTACTGGAATTTCAGTCCACTCCGGATAAGGCCATGCCGGCAAGAATGCTGAACTATATAATGATGTTCTACGATATGATTCTTCGCAGCAGCAGGAAGGGTAATCTGCCGGCAGTACTTCCGCTTTTGTTATATTCCGGAGAAAAAGACTGGAATGTGCCCTTGAAGCTGGAGAGGTTGATCGATCCGTATCTGCCGGAGAAATACATACCGCATTTTGAATATTATCCCATTATCATAAAAGATTATTCAGATGAAACTCTTTTTCAGATTAATAATCTGGTATCGGCTATAATGGTAGTGGAAAATAGTCATGAAGACGGAAATTATCAGGAACTTGTAAGCCGGGTTACCGAATGCCTGAAGAAGGAACATGGGGGTGACATTCGGATATTTACCAATTGGTTTAAACAGCTTATAAACAAAAAAGAGCCTGAGGTGATGGTAGATGACATTTTTGGATTGGGGGATAGTAGTCATATGTTTGCTGAAACCGCTGAAAGATTAGTTAAGAGATGGAGAGAAGAAGGTATCGAGCAGGGTATTGAACAGGGTATTAAGCAGGGTATTGAACAGGGCATCGAACAGGGCGAGCTGAAGGAGAAACACGAAATCTTAATCAGGCTTATGGAATTGAAGTTCGGTCTGGATGATAACGAGAGGGAAATGATACGAAAGGTTCAATCCCCCGGGGTGTTGGATTCAGCTCTGGATGCTGTTGTTATCGTGAATGACAAGTTAAGCGTATTGGGGATGCTGTATTAGGGCTTTTGTTTAACTTTTGAGTATATATCTTTCAGTGTTGATGCGATGGTTTCTGGCATAGTGCTGTAGTCTGCCGTAGTCAATTCGGCTCCCCGGATTTTCAGCAGTTCGCTCAGATCATAGAGGTCTTTGGCGGCGATTTCTATGCCGTCTTCTTTGAGCTTTTTTCTGTAAAC
>QNBK01000327.1 GCA_003644105.1 Spirochaetota bacterium
CGTTATCCTTATTAAACTTTAGGAAAATTAAATGAGTGCGCCAAGCAAAGCTAATGTAAGCAAGCCGGACAATCCGGCACGTGTAATGGTTAACCACCGGCACGGAACTGAACCATGCGTATGATGAGGTAACGAATCATGCGAAGCCATGGGAAGGGCCGTTTGTCAGCCACAACGCAAGTGAAGGTATTGAGCCCCGAAATTATCCTTATTAAATGATTTGAGTCTGTCTGCAGGTATCAGTTATAAATACTGAATCCAACAACTCTCATTTAGAAGCTGACATATCGTGCCGGTAGATATTTTGCGCCGTCTCTTGTCTGTATCGAAAAAATTACCATCAGGCCGGCAAGATAAGAAACCTCCGAGATAGGGTTTTCAATACCGAAATAGGGTGAAAAGTTTACAGATAGCAAGGAATCGAAAATATAACTGATTCCGGCAATCATTCGAATGAACTGGATACCGGTATAATTTTCCGACCATCTGTATAGTACTGCGGCACCTGTATTGAAAATGAGTTTTTTGCTGAGAACTGTATTATAAAACAGACCGTATCGCACAGCATGTTTGAAAACTCCAAGGCCCGTGATGTCTGCTTGCCATTTCACCTGGTTGACGATCTGGTTGATGTAGATTTTCTCCCCCCAGACAAACTTATAGATAACCCCCAAACCAGGTCTGAATTCAAATCGATCGGGAAAAATCGATATTCGAAAATCCGGAACAATTTCCCAATTCCTGTCAGGCATATAAGTTGCCACACCTTCCAGCAAGTGAACATCCAGAGACCTGAGATTATCTTCCAGGCGGATTTGGTAGTCTAATGAGCTGCGCCAGCTCTCTTGTGCAAAGGAAATCTTATTGCTTAAAATCATTTGGCCATCAATATTATCGGCAAATAACGACATGGATAGATTCATGACGATAAGTACAAGCACTGCTGAAATGATTCTTCGCTGGGGTACGGGATTTCTCATAAACATACTTGATTGTTATTTTATCACAAAGATGGGATATAGTGTGTTCTTGAATATACGTAAAATGGTTATTAAAGTGTTAAAGACGAGGTTATTGTTAAATTGAAAAAACCGGGAATGCTCATAGTATTACTACTTATCTTTTTATCATCACTATCCGCATTTGAAGGGTATCTCGATATCATGAATGAAACGGGGTATGACATATATTATGTTTATATCAGTCAAGTCGGAGATGATTCCTGGGGTAATGATAAACTGGGTGATATCGTTATCTACAACGGTGAGACTCACAGAATCATATTCACTGAACAACCCTCTTTGGAAATTGATATTCTGGTGGAGGATGTGGATGGAGACCGTTATACGGTTGCCGCAGTAAATCTGGCTGATACTGATTTAATCACATTCACCCGGAATGATATGAACCAGGAAGAAAGTGACCTCCTCAATAAGGTTACGATTGAAGGTCCCGGTGGTGAATTCAGCGGTTATATTGAGCTCACCAACAGGGTTGGCCGGGCCATCAAATATGTTTATCTGCGTGATAAAACCAATGACTGGGGCCCCGATCTGCTGGGTGATGAGATATTTCTTGACAAGGGTGTTTTCGAAGTCACTATGCTGAACTTCCCCGACAGTATCTTTGATGTCATGTTCGAAGATAGAAGAGGTAAGACATACACCTTTATCAGCTATGATCTGGACTCTGACAGTCTGACCGTCACGCCGGAAGATAAGGACTGACTTCCATCAGATTCTATTGACCTCTGGCGTCACTTCTTATCCCTCTGTACACTGTCCTTCAATGAATTCCCCTGAGATTATATATGAAGACAACCACATTCTCGCTGTGAACAAGCCTGCGGGTATGCTGGTTCAAGGGGATAAAAGCGGTGATACCTGTATCCTCGATCTGGTAAAGAGATTCCTCAAAGAAAGGGATGGTAAGCCGGGAAACGTTTTTCTTGGTCTGCCGCACCGTCTTGACCGGCCTACCAGCGGGGTTTTGGTACTTGCGAAAACCTCCAAGGCCCTCTCCCGGCTTGCCGCATCCTTCCGGGACAGGGATGTCTCCAAAATATACTGGGCTGTTGTTGAATCCCGGCCGGAAAATGCCGAAGATGAACTGACCGACTGGCTGAAGAAAGACGGCCGTACCAATACTTCCAGGAAGGTAAACTCCGATACTCCGGGAGCTAAAGAAGCCAGGCTTCGCTACCGAATTCTTGGTGCCTCGGAACCTTACTGGCTGGTGGAGGTTGAACTTCTTACCGGCCGGCATCATCAGATTCGTGTACAGCTGTCAGCCATGGGATGCAGGATTAAAGGTGATCTGAAGTATGGCGCGAAGATGTTGAATCGGGGAGAGGGCATCTATCTCCATGCCCGTTATCTGGAAACCTCTCACCCTACCCGGGATGAACGGCTGAAACTGACGGCTCCGCCCCCGGTAGATGCCCTCTGGAAAGCGATTATACCTGAATGATGCTTCTTGAAAATCTGAACGAAGAGTTCGCAACTGCCCTTCTTGAATGGTTCAGGGAGAAGGGCGTGGCCTATCCCTGGGCGGATTCACCGGATGCATGGGGTATCTGGGTTTCCGAGGTGATGCTGCAGCAGACCACGGTCGCCGCAGTTGAGCCCCGTTACCGCCGGTGGATGGAGCGTTTTCCCAGTACTGAGTCTCTGGCTGCCGCTGATGAGGAAGAAGTGCTCAGGGAGTGGGAGGGGCTTGGTTACTACAATCGGGCCCGAAATCTTGCATCCGCGGCTGCCGAGATTCATCGTTCTTACGGGGGTATTATCCCCGAGGAAGCATCGGAACTGCGTCAATTACCCGGTGTGGGGGAGTACATTGCCGCTGCTGTTTCATCTTTCGCATTCTCAAAACGTCAGGCGGCTATCGATGCCAACGGCCGGCGTATTGCCCAGAGGCTGAGTGGGAGGGAGTCCTGGGACAAGGAGCTGGAAACGGCTTTAAAAAACATTGTTGAAGAACTCATGCCTCTGGAGAACCCCGGGAGCTTAAATGCGGCATTGATGCAGCTTGGTCAGCAGGTATGCATTCCACGCTCTCCCCGATGCGGGGAATGCCCGCTGGCCGGGATTTGTCTGGCCCGGTCGATGGGGGTGCAGGATGTTATTCCTGCTCGACGCCGAAAGGAGGTCATCCCCAAAAAAACCAGACTGGCCATACTCTTTAATTGTGAAAAGGTTCTGATGTGGAAAAAAAACAAAGGGATAGGCCGGGGATTGTGGGTGTTTCCTCCGGAGAATGAAATTGAAGGGCTTGAAAAATATTGGAAAGTTATGAAATTACTGCCGGAACAGATTCATAGCTATACCCGTTATAGAGATGTTCTTATACCCCGGATTTTCAGGAGGAAGGATGAGCTTGGTGTTATGCCTTCTCTCAGGTCTGAAAAATCCGGCTTTTTTCTCCCCGGGATGCTGCAGGAGCTGCCTATGCCGACAGCTTACCGCAGGGTTTCGGATGATCTGATAGAATTCCTTAAATCCGATAACACACACTATATGAATGTATGACGGCCGCTCTATTTTCCTTCAAGAGTGTTATCTTCCGAGAAATATCGTAAAAAAGCGTAAAAAAGTTCTGAAAGCAGC
This sequence comes from Spirochaetota bacterium, assembly GCA_003644105.1. GTDB lineage: Bacteria > Spirochaetota > Spirochaetia > DSM-2461 > DSM-2461 > UBA2779. The sequence goes on from QNBK01000327.1 coordinate 3,609, forward strand.
AGCGAAAATATATTCGGATACCGC
>QNBK01000328.1 GCA_003644105.1 Spirochaetota bacterium
CATATAAAGCAACGCCCCTGGGGTTTAAAATCAGGAGCGGAACGCTCTACCTGGAAACTTACGAAGATAAGTTTGTGCGTCTTGAAGATCTCGATGTGGATATGATGAGCGGGCGCTGGTAAGTCTCTTATCCAGAGAATCAGGTTTGCTGCCGATAAATCTCTGATAATTATTAGACTAGTCTAACATTGTTCTGGACCCGGGGCCGGGGCTTGATTATATTTTGCCTATTGAAACGAAGCTGATTCAGACATGCAGGAGGCAAACATGTCAAACCTGAGTGATAACTATACAATTATCATCCCCCTGGAGGATGCAGTCATATTCCCGGGTATCACATCGAAAGTGAAGGTGGATACAGCCGTTGCTTCAATGCTGGAAAAACACATGGTGTCCGGTGTTGCAAGAGCGATAACCCTCACCCTGGAGTCTTCCAGCCAGGAGAAACAGAACCGTCCGACCGGCAGTTTTTCCCCTGTCGGAATCTCAGGGGAAATCTCTGGCATGAACAAATCAAAGGATGGTGCAGTACTCAATTTCCGTGGTGATTCACGGGTAAAAGTGGAACATATCAACATGGAAGGATCGGTAGCCACTGTTCCGGCAGGAGAAGTGACTCCCCTGATTTCGATAGAGGATCTGGATGAGAAAAGCCATGTCGAGATGGTAAATTTCGCCAAAGATGCTATTCGGGAAATGAGCAAGAATTTCCGAGGTGCGGACGCCCTGATTAATCCGATTCTTAAAATGGATTCCATCGATCTGATTATGGCGGCATCTATGCCCTACACACCGATATCCGTTACTGAGAAACAGGAGATTCTGGAACTCGATTCCCACCGGGACCGGGCGCTTCGTTTTATAGACGTCTTACTCATCCAGAAGAACTCAGTTGAGATGCAGCTGGAAATCGCCCGAAAATCGTCAGAGCAGACCAACAAGACGTACCGGGAACACATGCTCCGGCAGCAGTTGAAAGCCATACGTGAAGAACTCGGAGAAGACGACCAGAACGGTTCCGATTCTGAAAAAAACTACCGGGAACGTATTGGCGAAGCCGAGCTCTCAGAGGAGGCCCGAAAGATAGCAACACGGGAAGCTAAACGGCTTGAAAACATGGAGAAGAACAATCCCGAAGCATCCATGGTTCGCAATTACCTGGATCTCATCCTGGATCTGCCCTGGAAGGCCGAGGAAGCTGGTGATGTAAACCTGGAGAAGGCCCGGCAAGTCCTGGACAGCCATCATTACGGTCTGAAAGAGGTGAAAGACCGCATCATCCAGCACCTTGCGGTGATGAAACTTAAAAAGGAGAAACAGGGCTCCATTCTCCTTCTGGTAGGACCCCCCGGTACCGGAAAGACGAGCCTGGGAAAAAGCATTGCCGAAGCCTTGAACCGCCCTTATATTCGAGCCAGTCTGGGCGGTGTTCGGGATGAAGCGGAAATCCGGGGTCACCGGCGTACCTATATCGGATCTCTCCCCGGGCGGATTATCTCCAGCATGCGCAAAGCCGAACACCGCAATCCGGTATTCGTACTGGATGAAATAGACAAACTATCCTCTTCATATGCCGGAGATCCCACCAGCGCCCTTCTTGAAGTACTGGATCCCGAGCAGAACGTAGCCTTCGGCGATCACTATCTGGAGATTCCCTACAATCTTTCCGATGTGCTGTTCATCGGAACCGCCAACAGTATGAATGGAATACCGGCCCCGCTTCTGGACCGGACTGAAATTATCGAGGTGAACGGTTACACCAACCATGAAAAACTCAGAATTGCCGCAGATCACCTTGTTCCCAAAGTACTGGAGGACCATGGTCTTGACGATAAACATCTTGAGATCGGTGAAGATATTCTTAAGCTGATTATCGATAAGTACACCCGGGAAGCCGGAGTCAGGGGACTGGTAAAACAGCTGGCAAAAATTTCCAGGGGCGCTTCGGAAAAAATTGTATCCGGTAAAGAAAGCCTTCCCTTCACTGTTACGCCCGAAAACCTGCACGAGCTGCTTGGACGGCCTAAGATCAGGCTTGATGATATGCGCAAGAAAAGTCTACCGGGGGTGGCTACCGGCCTGGCATGGACTCCCGCCGGAGGTGATATTCTCTTTATCGAAGCCGGTATAATGCCGGGGAAAGGATCCTTGACTCTCACCGGTCAGCTGGGTGATGTGATGAAGGAATCCGCATCCATAGCATTGAGTCTGGTGCGCTCAAGACTGGGGCATCTTGCCGGTCCGATTGACTTCCTGAAAAACGATGTTCACGTTCACGTCCCCGCCGGGGCTGTGCCCAAAGATGGTCCCTCGGCTGGCGTTACCATTACAACCGCCCTGGCATCGCTTCTTCTGGCCAGATCGGTACCTCCGGCTACGGCCATGACCGGTGAAATTACCCTGCGTGGAGCTGTGCTGCCGGTGGGTGGTATCAAAGAGAAAGTTATCGCCGCTCACCGTGCCGGTGCAAAACGAATTATCCTGCCGGCTGAGAATGAAAAAGACCTCGAGGACATCCCCGAAAACGTCCGTAAAGAACTTGAATTCACAGCTGTGGAAACCATTGAAGAGCTACTGAAAGCAGCCCTTGATGTGGAAATTCCCCCGGCAGAAATCCAGTTTACCAATAGCGAAACTGCCGGGGAATCGGGTTCTGACGGATTAGCACAGAGCTGAAGGCTAACTATCCTCCGAGTATCCCCAGTAGTACACCGGCGGCAACTGCGGAACCGATAACCCCGGAAACATTCGGTGCCATGGCATGCATCAGCAGAAAGTTACTCTTGTCGTACTCCTGACCCAGTTGCTGAACAACCCGGGCACTGTCGGGAACCGCCGACACACCGGCGGCGCCGATCATGGGATTGAGTTTCTGTTTGAGGAACAGGTTCATCAATTTTGCAAAAAGAACTCCTGCAGCTGTGGCTACAGAGAACGCAAAAGCTCCGAGAACGAATATCTTGATTGAGTTGGGAGTCAGAAAATATTCCGCCTGGGTACTGGCTCCAACGGCCAACCCGAGGAGAATCGTCACCGTATCAATCAGGGAATGCCGAGCCGATTCTGCCAGGCGCTCGGTTACTCCGGATTCCTTGAGCAGATTTCCGAAAAATAGCATACCCAGAAGGATAGCTGCCCCGGGTGCGATGGAAACAGTCACGATAAATCCGATGATGGGAAATAGTATCTTTTCCTTCTTGGATACCGGACGGGAGGTTTTCATATGAATCACCCGCTCTTTCTTTGTTGTCAGCAGGCGGATAATCGGAGGTTGTATCACCGGAACCAGTGCCATGTAGGAATAGGCTGCAATTGCGATGGGTCCCAGAAGATGGGGAGCCAGTTTTGTGGCCAGAAAAATTGAAGTCGGTCCGTCAGCACCACCGATTATTCCGATGGCGCCGGATTCAATGATGGTGAATCCCAGCAGGTAAGCCCCGGTGAGAGTGGCAAAAATCCCCAGTTGAGCCGCAGCTCCCAGGAGTATAAGTTTCGGATTGGCAATCAGTGTGGAGAAATCCGTCATGGCCCCGATTCCCAGAAAGATAAGGGGGGGGTAAAGGCCGCTTCGGACACCGAAATAAATAATGTTCATAACTGAGCCGGGAACATAAAC
>QNBK01000329.1 GCA_003644105.1 Spirochaetota bacterium
AGACAAGGAGCTCAAGGCCCTTACCCGGGCTCTACTCACCGAGATGAAGCAGATAAGCCAGGACAATCCTCTCTTTTCCGAAGAAATGCGGCTGAACATGGTGAACATCGACAACCCCGGCAAGATTGCCGATTTCATTACCAGTATTCTCAATGTGGATCGGGACAAACAGCAGGAAATACTGGAAACCCTGGATGTAAAAAAGCGCATGGAGATGGTGCTGGTTTACATCAAAAAAGAACATGAACTGGCCAAAATACAAAAACGTATTACCGGTGAAATAAACGAGAAGATTGAAAAAAATCAGCGGGACTACTTCCTCAGAGAGGAACTCAAAGCGATTAAAAAAGAACTGGGAGAACCTACTGACGCCCGTTCCAGCGAGTATCAGAAATTCAGGGAAGCCATCGAGGGATTTCATTTCCAGGGGGAAGTGGCCGAGCAGGTGGAAAGGGAGCTGGACAAGTTCCAGGTGATGGAGCCCTCTTCCAGCGAGTACATCGTTACACGGAACTATCTGGACTGGATTGTATCCCTCCCCTGGAACGAGCCGGGAGCCGATGATATCGACCTGGAAGCCTCTATCAGAATCCTGGATGAGGATCATTACGGCCTGGAGGATGTGAAAGAGCGTATTATTGAGTACCTTGCGGTTCGAAAGCTTAAAAAGGATTCCAAGGGTTCCATCCTTCTTCTTGTCGGTCCACCGGGTGTGGGTAAAACATCCATAGGCAAGTCTGTGGCCCGGGCCATGAACCGACCTTTCTTCCGTTATTCAGTAGGGGGAATGCGGGACGAAGCGGAAATTAAAGGTCATCGGCGTACCTATGTGGGGGCTATGCCCGGCAAGATTCTCCAGGGAATGAAAATCGTTAAATCCCGGGCTCCGGTTTTTATGATTGATGAAATTGACAAACTGGGCAGCAGTTATCAGGGCGATCCCTCATCGGCCCTCCTTGAAGTACTGGATCCTGAACAGAACATCAGTTTCCGGGATCATTACCTGGATTTACCTTTCGATCTCTCCCATGTCGTGTTTGTGGCCACGGCCAACACTCTGGATCCCATTCCCCGGCCCCTGCTGGACCGGATGGAAGTGATACGTCTTTCAGGCTACGTTGTGGAAGAAAAAATAGAGATTGCCAAGCGGTACATCATACCCAAGAGCCTGAAAAAGCACGGTCTTAAACGGGGTGAAATCAGATACAACAAAACCGCCTTGAAAGCCATTGCCGAGGGATACGCCAGAGATGCGGGCATGAGAACTTTTGAGAAAGCTGTTGACCGGATTCACCGCAAGGTGGCCCGGCAGGTGGTGGAGAAAAAGGGAGATCTTCCGGTCCGTATCACCTCGAACACCCTGGAAGAATTTCTGAAAAAACCTTATTTCCGGGAGGATGGCTTAAAGAAAGCCGCCATGCCGGGTATGGCCCTGGGACTGGCCTGGACCAGCATGGGCGGGGATGTCCTTGTAATCGAAGCTGAAGCTGTTAAGGGTAAGGGAGGATTCAAACTCACCGGTCAGATGGGAGATGTGATGAAGGAATCCGCCGCTATCGCCTATACCCGGGCCCGGAAAATTGCCGAAGGCATGGAGAGTATTGAAAAGTTCTTCGACCGTCATATTGTCCATCTCCACATTCCCGAGGGGGCCACGCCTAAAGATGGCCCATCGGCAGGTATCACCATGACAACTGCCCTGCTCTCCCTGGCCACAGGCTTGAAAATCCGTTCAAACCTGGCAATGACCGGAGAACTCAGCCTTACCGGCAAAGTTCTGGCCATCGGCGGCCTGAAAGAAAAAACCATCGCTGCCAGACGCCACAAGGTAAAAGATGTTATTATTCCTGATACCAACCTGAGAGATCTGGAAGAAATTCCGGACCATGTGAAGAAGGGCATCCGTTTCCATCCCATGAAGGAACTTGATGATGTGATTGCTCTGGCTCTGCCCGGATTGGCAGGAAAGTTGAGGAAATAAATGAGCTTTATAGACAGCTTCCAGAAGATGAGTGTCGAGGATCTGCGAAAAGAAGTAATCAACCTTCTGAAAGAAGCCTATGCCGACGGCCGTATCATTGTGGAGACTCTGGAACGCCGTCTGAACGAAGCTCAGGCCGCAGAAGATAAGGAGAGCCTGATGGCCCTTGTCTCTGATATCCCGGCACCTGAGACTCCCGGCGGAAGAACTTCAACAGGTTCTTCAGAAAATCCTGAGAGTTCCTGGCGCATCAACAGCCGGGTTCCCCGGGAAAATCAATCCTTTTTTTCCATACTCGGCAGCTCAAACAGAACCGGCCGCTGGCAGCCGGCCCGGAGCCTCACGTGTTTCACCATGCTGGGTAGTATCAGACTGGACTTCAGGGAAGCCGAGTTCCCCGACGGTGGAATCAGAATCAACACCGGCTGTATCCTGGGAAGCCTGGACATTGTTATTCCCCCGGGCATCAATATCGATCTCTCTGGAATCCCGCTCCTGGGGCATTTCGACAACAAGGCTGAGATGGGTGATTCCCGGGCCCCCACGATTACAATCAGAGGCATTGCCGTCCTGGGCGGAGTGGATATCAGACAGAAAGAGAGTAAGAAAAAACGGCGGAGGAACAAGCGGAGAAACCGCTGAGTTTCGGCTTACAGCGATGAATTGATTGTCTGCTCCACCTCTTCACAGCCGCTTTCAACCGCCATATCCAACGGAGTCTCATCGTTCTTATCCGCAATAAATGGATTCGCATCGGCGGCCAGCAGCATGGCGGTCAGATCCGGATTGCAGGAGAGAACAGCGTAGTGCAGGGGAACCCGGCCGCTCTTATCCTGAATATCGGGGCTGGCTCCGGCATTGAGCAGTGCCGCAGTTATCAGAATATTCCCGGAAATTGCCGCATGGTGCAGAGCCGTACGCCCCTCTTTGTCCCGGGAATCAACATCGGAATCCTCTGAGATCAGTTCCTCGATTACCCGGATATCACCCTCATCGGCAGCCTCCTGCAGAGCGGTTGTCCGTCCGGTTGGAGCCCCGGCACAGGAGCCCAGTAAAAGAATTATAGCCATGTTGAAAAATAAGACTGCTGCAGCTGGTTTCATGTGTTTCTTATTCTAGTCTTAACGGAACAGACGGCGCCAGTCCCCGGGTATACGGCTGACAGGAACAAAAAAAGTAAGCTGCGCCGCATCCTGGCTCACTACAAAAGTGGGTAAACCCAGAAGCCGCCACCGCCCGTCGCTGACCGCACCGCCGGAACTTCCCCCGGCAATCACCGCATCAGTTTTCAGTATCAGTCCTGAAGGGGAGCGCTCTCCGCCGGACAGTATGCCCCGGGTTAAGGTGATGTACGACCGGGATAAACCCGATCCCATCCAGGGATAGCCCATCAGGAGCAGGGGATCGCCGATGTTCAAGGCCTCGGGGTTACCCAGCTGCCAGAAGGGGAACTTGTAACCCGAGGGAACAGGCCGGCCCCAGATATCCCCGTTTATCCGGATAAGGGCCAGATCGTCTTCCTCACTGCTTCGAATCACCTCGGCGGTGAACAGTTCCAGGGGGGCCTCGTAGGCATCCAGGGAAAGTGCCACTTTAATCTCCGGAAGAATCCGTCCACCGTCGTCAACAACCAC
>QNBK01000330.1 GCA_003644105.1 Spirochaetota bacterium
GCTGCTCGCCCATGCAACCTTGCTCGTTCCTCGACACGATGCGGTACGACCCTAAATATGAGAGGAGTGAACTTGTTCATTTCTGGAGTAAGTTGTTCATTATCTCATCAGTAGTTCTTAGCAGAGATATAAACATGTCCCGATTCTCTTTTCCCATTTCAACCAAAATGATTTTCAGGAATTCCATTCTTTTTTTCTGAAAGGTGCTGACAAATTCTACCCCCTTCTTCGTTAGCCACACAGTAACTACCCTTCTATCAGATTGATCATGTTTTCTGATGAGTAGATCTTTTCTTTCCAGACGTTCAACGAGTCCTGTCATAGTTCCCGGGCTTAAGGACATGCTTTTTGATAAAGTGCTTATAGGGCAGCCTTCATTGTAAATAACAGACATAAGAACATGAAATTGAGATATTGTCAGATCTATATTTATTCCGAAAATCTCTGCTAAAGTGCTAAATTCCATTTTCTTCATTATTGCAGGAATTAAAATATCAATTTCATCAACGAGATCGGCTATATCACTGTTATCCATGATTTTCCCTTTCCTATATTTTCTATAGCTAAATATTTGCTACACAAAATACTGTAAAGGTGATAAAAAGTCAATAAAAGGTTTAGGGGTGAAACGATGTCCCGAACTTGCTGCCGGTGATGAACAAATCGTTTATCAGGACTTCCAGCGTTGTTAATGGGATGAATGAGCCGGATGATTTATATTTTGGCCAGATAAACGGCACTTGAGGTATTTTTATGACAAATCTGATCATGCAAAAAAAGCGGCGGGCACTTCACAGTATCTTTTCAATTGGCGTACTGCTCTTCGCTTCAACAATATTTCTCTCCTGTCTTCCTGGTGGAGCCTCATCGAAAGATGGGGCTTCTTCAGGGAGTCTTTTTTCTGATTCTGAAGTCGATTCCGAAGCTGAAAAAGTGTTCTATGTCAGAACTGCTGAAGTTTCGGTTGGAGATATGGATGATATTATAAGTCTGAGCGGAGAGGTTTACGCTACCGGCAGGGTGAATGCTGTACCGGATATTAATGGCCTGCTCACCAAAGTTCTGGTATCCCCGGGTGATTCGGTTAGTGCCGGTGAGATTATTGCCTATGTCGATCCTTCCCGGCCCGGTATGTCCTATGCCGAGAGTCCGGTGAAGAGTAAAACTTCCGGTACGGTTACTGCGGTTCCGGCGGTTTCGGGTAATCAGGTGTCGGTTCAGTCGGTGATTGCCCAGGTGGGCCATCTGGACCGTCTGGAAATTGAAATTAAAGTACCGGAACGCTATCTGGCTTTTCTGAAGCCCGGAATGTCCGCCTGGGTAAGTTCCCGGGCGTATCCCGATGATGAGCAGTCGGCCCGGGTGACTGAGGTTTCTCCTGTTGTTGACCCCAGGTCCCGGACGGTGCTGGTAACACTGGTACCGGATTCCACTGAAAAGCTCCGGCCGGGGCAGGCTGTGAGCGTTAATCTTGTTCTCCAGACTAAAAGGAATGCCCTGAGTGTTTCATCTTCGGCATTGACTGAACGCCGGGATGGTGTGGGAGTATTTGTTGCCGATGGTGATAAGGCTTCCTGGCGTCTTGTTACCACGGGATTGAACGATGCCGGTTCCATTGAGGTGATTGAGGGCCTGAATCCCGGAGATATGGTGATTGTCGCCGGATTTCAGGAGCTCACCGATGGTTCTCTGATCCGGGTTCAGGAAGGTTGAGGCCGAAGAGATGCTGAAAACAATACTGAACAGGCCGGTTGCCGTTGTTACAATTTTTTCCGTTATTGTCGCCATCTCCGTCCTGATGGCTCTGGGGATTCCCCTGGATATGTATCCCAGCCTGGACTTTCCTATACAGGCGATTTCCGTTCCATACCCCGGGGCAGGTCCCCGGGAGGTTGAAGAAGAAGTGACCCGGGTTATCGAAGGTGAAATGGCCGGGATGGAGGGCCTGTCTTCCATGACCTCCACGTCCAGTGAAAATATGGCGCGGATTATCCTGAATTTCGAGTTCGGATCGGATATTACCAGTATTCAGGCGGATATACGTTCCCGGCTCGACCGGGTGAAACCGAAGCTTCCCAAAGAGACTGAGGATCCCATTCTGGTGAAATTCGATCCTTCTTCCTTCCCTGTCCTCAGCTTGTCTTTTAATGGAGACCGGAGTGAGCGGGACCTGACTCAGATTGCCCGGGACCGGGTGATTCCGGCTCTGGAATCCCTGGAGGGGGTTGGAAGTGTCAGCCTGGTGGGTGTGAGAGACAGTATCGTCCGGGTGGATATCGATCAGAATGCCCTGGAATCTTATGGAATGTCCTTAAGTTCCATCTCACGTATCCTCTCGGCCCAGAATTTCCAGCTTGGTGCCGGTTCATTCGAGGAGCTGGATAAGGATATCCTGATCAGGACCAGCGGCCGTTTTGAAAGCCTGGAGGAAATCGCTGATACGGTGATTTTGACGATTCCAGGGGCTTTCGGGGAGTCGGGAACTCCCATTCTGCTGAAGGATATGGGGAGTGTTTCCTGGGATTATACCGATTCCGACAGTCTGGTTCGAATAAACGGAGATCCCGGGATATCTCTGGAAGTGCGGAAAGGTTCTGAGGCCAACAGTGTTGAAGTTTCGGATACAGTGAAAGCCAGGGTTGCTGAATTGAACCAGGAACTTCCCGCCGGAGTGGAGCTGGCCCTGCTCACCGACAGTACAAGTGATGTCCGGGACAACCTGTCCCAGGTGGGTTCTGCTGCTGTCCTGGGCATCCTGTTTGCCGTTGTTATTCTGCTGATCTTTCTCCGGCAGGTAAAAAGTACCATCATAATCGGACTCTCCATTCCCATCGCTCTGATAATCACGACAGCCGGGCTGGCCGTCAGCGGCCGTACCCTGAACCTTGTTACCCTTGTAGGACTCGCCATGGGAGTCGGTCTTATCGTTGATTCTTCCATTGTCATCATTGAGAATATTTTCCGTTTACGGATGAAAGGCGCTCCCATGGGTGTTTCGGCCCGGCGGGGAGCCGGAGAAATGATGGCTCCTATCACCGCATCCACTCTCACCACTATTGCCGTATTTTTGCCCCTGCTTATTTATAAAAGTGATCTGGGCTTTATCGGAAACTTTTTCGGCGAGCTGGCCTTCGTCATCATTCTCTCCCTTCTGGCTTCCCTGGCCGTTGCGGCCATACTGGTGCCGGTCCTCTCATCCCATTTCCTCACCATTCACACCCGGGAGGAACGACCGATAAAAAGAAGGTTCTTTCGATCCATCGATAATGCTCTCGAAGGTTTCTTTCTCGGGATGGAGAACAGCTTCGCCCGATTCCTTAAATTCGGGATGAAACACAAAGCTCTTGTGATTCTCATATCCGTCAGTCTCTTTGCCGGTTCCATGCTGCTCATCACTAAAATCGATGTGTCCATGCTGCCTCCTATATCTGAAGATTCGGTGTATATGGAGGCTGAATTTCCCACCGGGACGGCGTTGAGTGAAACAAATCGGGTGATGAGCGATCTCAACGACCGTATAATCGATGAAATACAGGGTTACGATCGAATTGTCATGACGGCCAGGAAGGGGGAGGGATCTCTGGAAATCACCTTCCTTGATGAGGAGAATACA
>QNBK01000331.1 GCA_003644105.1 Spirochaetota bacterium
ACTTGATGCTACAGGAATAGATAAAAACAAAATGCCAGAGATACTAGCGTCCACCGATGTGCTAGGTACATTAACATCAGGAGCTGCAGAAGCTCTTGGTTTATCAGTTGATGTAAAGGTTGTATGTGGTGGTGTTGATAATGCCTGCATGGCTGCCGGAGCCGGCTGTGTCGAAGAAGGGAACGCCTATACATCCCTTGGTACAAGCGCATGGATTGCCGTCTCATCAAAACGACCGATTGTTGATAATGAAAAACGTCCTTATGTTTTTACACACCTGGTGCCCGGGATGTTTGTATCGGCAACTGCAATTTTTTCAGCTGGTAATTCCTACCGCTGGCTGCGTGACACCCTCTGCAGAAACCTGTCCGGTTATGGTGAGATGGATGAACTGGCAGCAACATCAACTATTGGATCAAATAAGCTGATATTCAACCCGAGTCTTGCTGGTGGTTCAAACCTGGATAAGTCTGTCAATATTCGCGGCACGTTTGCCGGATTGGATTTAAGCCATACTCAGAGTGATATTATAAGAGCCACCCTCGAGGGAATCACCTTAAATCTGCGAGCAGCAATGGATGTACTTGCAAATTATGTGGAGCTCAATGACGGTATGCTGCTTGTCGGTGGCGGAGGCAAAAGTTCGTTCTGGCGCCAGCTTTTTGCTGATATATACAACAAAAATATTAATGAAAGCCGAGTTGGCGAAGATGCCGGTTCACTGGGCGCTGCGGCTGCGGCTGCAGTGGGATCAGGTTTATGGAACGATTTCAGTCCTCTTATAAAGATAAATGAAACTATAAACTGCATCTGTCCTGATGCTAATCATCCAGCAGAATATGAATATGTCCTTGATGTATTTAAAAAGGTGGCAGAAAAACAGTCAGAAATAGGTGAACTGCTTCATGGCGCATCAGCGAAATATTAAAAAGGAGTGGGTAGATGGCATCATTAGATATGTTTTCATTAGTTGGTAAAAAAGGATTCATAACCGAGCCGCCAGGGAATAGGCAAATGTCTTGCAGAATATTTTGCTGTAGCAGGTGCCGACTATGTCGTTGACGGCGGTTATACGATTCTCTAAGAAATCCGTACCAGCTGCCCCGTAGCAGCCACAAAACATCAAACCGTTGTAAATCCACCATCGATAATAACATCTGAACCGGTCATATAGGTTGATGCATCTGAAGCCATATAGAGATAGAGACCCATAAGCTCTTCCGGCTTTCCCAGACGGCGCATTGGAATTTGCGGCTTCCACAGAGCATGGAGGTCAGTTAAAGGCTCAACCAACTCGGTCATAATATATCCGGGGCTAATACTGTTAACACGAATATTATGTTCAGCAAACTCTACCGCCATAGCCTTCGCCAACTGCCTGGCAGCAGCTTTGGAAGCGCAGTAATGGCCTATCTTCTGAGGAGTATTGATAACCGTTCCACTCATTGATGCGGTTACAACGATACTGCCACCCTCGCCCTGCTCGATCATCCTCTTGGCGCATGCCTGTGCTGTTAGAAAAACGCCGGACACATTCACTTTCTGAATGCGCTCAAACTCATCAAGGTCCATCTTATCAAGACCATTCATCGTAACAACACCGGCATTAGCAACCCCAATATCCAAACGGCCAAAATGTTCAACAGTCGCTTCAATAAGAGCGTCAACCGAACTCTGAGAGGTTACATCACATGCAAATGGCATCGTACACCCCGGAAATTGACTCTCAAACTCCGCCGCAGTATTAGACAGATTATCATCATCCAACGCCGCTAAAACAACTTTTGCACCAGCCTCTAAATATGCCAGCACAACACGCTTTCCAATACCCTGCCCTGCACCAGTCACAATTGCAACTTTTCCATTAAGTTTAAACTTATCAAGTATGCTCATAATGTATTTCTCCTGTTTTTAAGTTTTTAGCTGTAAATCGTTAACTCACCTTGCTAGAATTTCAAAACATTACTGAGTTTTTATGAGTTCATCATTGCTTTGTATCTTAGTGAATCAACGTACATAGCAATGAAGATAATAACACCTCGTACAAACGGTATAGCATATGGCGATATACCCCTAATCGCCATACCAGAGGCAATAAATAGCAATATAAGCGCTCCTAAGAAACTACCTGGATAGAAAGAACCTCTACCACCAAGCAAACTTGTTCCGCCAAGAACAGCTGCTGCAATAGCCAGGAATTCATATGACATCAGACCAGTTACAACAACAGAGCCAAGTGTCACAATCCAGAAACAACCAGCGATGCCACTTATAGCACCACTGAGGATAAGGGCTGAACTCTTAATACGGTCAGTGTTGATACCAATGTTTTTAGCAACTGCTTCATTACTTCCGACGGCTAATAGCTTTCGCCCAAATGAGGTTCGTTTTAATACTATGTTAGATATCATAACAATAAACAAAACTACTAGAAGTAATATTGGGAAACCACCTATTGCTTTTATTTTTGCTTGTCTCAAGAAAGAAAGACTAAACAAACTTATGGTTTTATCATCTGTGATAATTTTCGCAATCGCTCTGATAATAAGCATCATCCCCATAGTAACTAGCATTGAATTCATTTTGAATTTAACGATAAATAAGCTGTTCACCCATCCAATGAATGTTGCTAAAGCTATACCCGCTAAAAATGCTAGTGCTATTGGTGTATCAAAGTTCTTTATCAAAACACCAGCTAAACATCCAGAAACATAACCCATTGCTCCAACAGACAGGTCAATAATACCCACCAGTAAAGCAAATGTTACAGCACAAGTTATAAGAATCAGTGGTCCACCATTGAAGATGGTTGTATACATATTCTTAAGCGTTAAGAACTTATCAGAACCTATTGTAAATATTATAAAGATAAGAGCTAACACAATATAAGTCGAATACTGGAAAATATTTTCTAATTTGTACTTGTTAGTTTTCAACATTTTCAACCTGCTTTACGATACCAGCCATAAGAGCCTCTTTAGAAAAATCATCTCTGTTTACTTCACCAACAAGTTTTCCTTCAGCGATAACGATAATTCTATCGCAAAGGTTCATAATCTCTTCTAACTCTGATGAAACTACAACGAAAGACACTCCTTTTTCAGATCTATCAAAGATTAGGTTCTGAATTTCAGCCTTCGCACCAACATCGACACCTTTTGTTGGCTCATCCATAAATAGAATATCTGGATCTTTTAGCATCCACTTGGATATAATAACTTTTTGTTGGTTTCCACCAGAAAGTTTGCTTACAATCATGTTCTCGTCAACTGCTTTTACATTAACTTGCTTCATATATTTACGAGATTCTTCTTTTTCTTTCTTAATGTTCAAAATACCAATGCCTTTTGAAGCAAAACGATCGATATCCGAACTTATAATGTTTTCAGCAATCGTCATATCCAAGAAAACTCCATTATAGTGTCTCCCTTCAGTCAGATAACCCACATGCTTATATAATTTTTTTTGGGTTATTTCTTCTAACTCACCATCCTGATTAAGAAATATTTTACCTTCAACCATTTTATCAAAACCAAGTAATGTGTTAAACAGCTCGGATCTACCAGATCCAAGAAGACCCCAAACACCAAGGATTTCACCT
>QNBK01000332.1 GCA_003644105.1 Spirochaetota bacterium
AAGTACAATGATTTTCGGTTTTGCCGAAAGAATGGAGGCCACAGCAACTCTCTGCCGTTCACCCTTACTCAGACTGAATGGGTCTTCCTCTTCGTACCCAACCAGGTCGACCGCTTTGAGAGCTTCATGAACCCTCTCTTTTATCTCTTCTTTGTCCACACCCCGAATCTTCGGACTGAAGGCCACTTCGTCAAATACGGTATCTGCAAAAATCTGGTGATCGGGATTCTGAAAAACATAACCGATTTCTTTGCCAATCTCGAAGATTGAATGGTCTCTGGTATTTTTTCCATAGATTGTCACATCGCCTTCAGTCGGGGCCAGAAGGGCGTTGAAATGCTTAACCAGTGTTGTTTTACCACTGCCGTTATGTCCGAGAACGGCCATAAACTCCCGCTCTCTGACTTTGAAACTGATATCATCAACCGCTTTATTCCCATTGGGGTAAACATGAATCAGCTTATCAACTGTAAGAACGGTATCTCCGTATGAGGCTTCCCGTTCATCTTCTTTTCTGAGGATTTCGGCGTATTGATTTTCGTTGAATGAGAGCTTTTTTTCACGGAATACGGCGGCGCCATCTTCCGGGGTTAACGGCAGCTCCTTCTGTTCCATATGAAGAAGTCTGTAGAAGTATGAAGGGATGTGAAGGGACATGATTCCAATCTCATCGGTAAAATCCACATCCCGCAGCAGCTCACCGGGCTTACCATCTTTAAGAACCTGTCCACCCTTCATCATAATCAGTCTGTCGGCGTGGAGGGCCTCTTCTGTTTCATGTTCAACAATCAGCAGGGTGAATTGACTGCTGGCATGAAGTTCTTTTGCGATGTTAAAAATACCGATTTTGCCGATAGGATCGAGATCGGTTGTAGGCTCATCCATGCAGATGATATCCGGATATGTAGCCAGAACCGAACCGATGGCCAGGCGTTGTTTCTGCCCCCCGGATAGGGTTGCCGGCTGCCGGTTTTCAAAGCCTTCCAGCTTGACGGTCTTAATAACTTTTTCGATACGGCGGACAATTTCTTCCCGTTCTATACCGAAATTTTCCGGTCCGAAGGCAATCTCAAGATTCACATTGGTGGAAAAGAGCTGGGCTTCAAAATCCTGGAATACCAGACCGATTTCCCGGGCCATTTCGCTGACTTCTCTTCCCTTGACAGCTTTCCCGTTAACCAGAACCTCACCTTTGTATTTTCCTTTCAGGAAACCTGGGATGAGTCCATTCAGGCTGTTGGCCAGGGTGGATTTTCCGGCAGCGCTGGGACCCATAATCACAACAAACTGACCCCGGGGAATTGAGAGATTGATATTCTCTATGGCATTGTTCTCCGGATCGGCTTTGTAGGAAAACGTCAGATCTTTAACATTGATGGCGGTGTCTGTATTCATCGTTATTCCTGTTCCTCTTTACATTTGCAGGATTCCAGGGGTGCAAAAAGCACTTCAAGGGCAATTTCGGTTAAAGAGTTTTTAATTCGCATCATCTCTTCATCACTGATAAATGCCAGATCTTCCTCAATACCCGCAGCCCAGTTGATGGAGTAAGCTACCGCTGCAAAGTGCAGCCCGGCTTCTCTTATCAGAGCTGTTTCGGTGGCCGCCGTCATGCCCACGTAGTCGGCTCCCCATATTTTGTACATCTTTATCTCCGCGGGAGTTTCAAAACGGGGGCCGTTGGTGCAGATATAGGTACCTGATTTTCCTATGGTAATACCCTTTTTATCAGCTGCTGCAAGAATCTTTTCCCCCATGGCCCGGCAGTAGGGTTCATCCATAGGGGTGTGTTTCAGTCCTGATGCCCCGCCGTTATAAAATGTATTGGAGCGGCCCTGGGTTACATCGATAAACTGGGTGAGCAGTCCGACTCCCCCCGGGGGAACCACTTTGGAGATGGAACCCACCGCGTAGATGGCAAAAACCCGTTCAATCCCCAATTTTATCAATGCCTGGATATTGGCCCTGTAGTTCACCATGTGAGGGGGGACGCTGTGGTCGGTTCCATGACGGGAGATAAAATACAGATTCTCCCACTTTCCGGTACCTCTCATTACCGGAACCCTGCCGTAATCGGTCTCCACAAGCTGCTCAACAGTTTCTATCCCTTCAATACTGTATACTCCCGTTCCTCCGAGTATCGCCGCTTTCATTTAAACACGTCCTTCAGAGCGTAGGGTGAAACCAGGCCTTTGGGAGTAATGATACCGGCAATCAGGTGAGGGGGGACAATATCAAAGGCTGGATAATAGGCCTTCATATCCGGTCTGGTGGTGGGTATGCCCTTAATCATTTTCACTTCTTCGGGATTTCTCTCTTCGATAATAATACCATCCCGGCCTTTGCGGGTCATATCGGGATCAATGGCAAAGGGAAAGTAGGGGATGCCGTGGTAGCTGGCACAGACCGCATTCTGGAAGGTGCCTATCTTGTTGGCAGCCCAACCGTCGCTTGTTACAATATCAACGGCGGTCATGTATTTCTGGATTTTTCCCTGGGACATCACAAAGGCGCACATGCTGTCTGTAATCAGGGTAACATCCGCTCCCACTTCCATCAGGCAGGGTGCTGTGAGCCGGGCTCCCTGGAGGTAGGGCCGGGTTTCCGGTGAAAAGACTTTAATGTTCTTTCCCTGTTCCAGAGCCAGGGCGATGGCGAGGATGAACGATGTTTCGGCAAAGCACATGGTGAGTACTCCGTCTCCGTCTTCGATCAGTCCTGCACCGGTTTCCGCCATGGCAAAGGAGTAACTCTCGTATTCTTTCTGGAAATCTTCTATGAATTTATTGACCTCTATCGCGAGCTCATTCCCCTTTTGCAGGTTATTCAGAATAATTTCCACAAGACGTTCAAGTACACGGGCCATGGTTGTATTCGTGGGTCTTGTAATCTGAAGCCTCTTCTTGGCCTCAATAAAGGTTTCAGGTGTTTTTTTCACCTCACCGCGGTCTGCCTGTCCGGCAAGAAAAAGCATGGCAATCATGGCCGCCCGTACCGGGCCTCCACCCTGAGTTACCATGGTTTCAATAGCAACGGCAACCTCTTCAACCGAGGCGCAGCTGACAAACTCCTGGCTCAAGGGGTAGGCCCTGCGGTCTCCGATGAGTATTACGTCACCCTCGATACGGGCAATGTTCTGAGGCTGAAGGATGAACGGCATATAGTCTTTGAGTGATTTCAAGGGGGAAGCTCCTGGTAGTTGCAGTTTTACAACAAAAATCTTTAATCAGCTGCAATTTTACAACACAAAACTCTGTTGTCAACAAAAATCGGCTGAACTTTTGAACTTGCATACCCCGGCTATTATCTATATAAAGGGGAACGGGAAGGATACATGTAATGAAAAGAGAACAACTGAATGCCATGGGCTTTGCAACTAAATCCATACACGGCGGTTTTTCCGGTGATAAAAGCGGGGCATTGGCAACACCCATATACCAGACGGCTACTTTTTCTTTTGATTCTGCGGAACAGGGCGGCCGGATTTTTTCTGCTGAAGAAGCAGGATACCTGTATACAAGAGTTGGTAATCCAACCACATCATCCCTTGAAGAAAAATTGGCAATACTTGAAGGTGCTGAAGCTTCTCTGGCT
>QNBK01000333.1 GCA_003644105.1 Spirochaetota bacterium
CACCGTACCTTTCCCCTTAATCACCTCCACCTGCCGGGCTTTCATCAGGGAGGCTATCCCTCCGGTGAGCTTTGCCACCACGGCGGATTTGCGGTTCATCATGGCCTTAACATCAAGATTCAAGGCGCCCTCATCCAGCTCAATTCCATGAATCCCGGTCTCATTTCTCATCCGGTAGTAGAGTTCACTTGATTCAAGCAGAGCTTTGGAAGGGATGCAGCCCACATTCAGGCAGGTGCCTCCCAGGGCCTCCCCCTCATCCACCAGAGCCGTTTTCATTCCCCGTCTTGCGCATTCCAGGGCCAGCACATAGCCCCCGGGGCCGCCGCCTATAACAATAACGTCGTGGGTGTATCCCTTTTCTCCAATATCCATCTTAAAGCTCCAGAAGAAGGCGCTCGGGGTTTTCAAGGGTGTCCTTGATGGTTTTCAGAAAACCTACCGCCTCCCGTCCGTCCACCAGCCGGTGATCGTAGCTCAGGGCCAGATACATCATGGGCCGGATAACAACTTCACCGTTCACCGCCGCCGGTCTGTCCTGTACGGCATGCATTCCCAGTATCGCCGACTGTCCGGGGGCGGGAAGGGGTGTGGAGAGCATGCTGCCGAAAATACCGCCGTTGGTGATGGTGAAACTGCCCCCCATCAGATCTTCGGGCAGGAGTTTTTTATCTGCGGCTTTCTTCGAGAATCCGATAATCTGCCTTTCGATATCTGCAAAGCTCAGATTTTCCACGCTGCGTACCACCGGTGTTACCAGTCCTTTTGGAGTCGATACCGCTACGCTGATGTGGATGCCTTCCCGGTAAACTACATCGTTGCCGTCTATCCATGCATTTATCTCGGGATAGGCTGCCAGAGTCGAGGCTGAGGCTTTGAGAAAGAAGCTCATAAATCCCAGTTTTACCCCATGTTTTTCTCTGAATGCTTCGCCAAATTGACGGCGCATGGCCTTGATGGCGCTCATGTCCACTTCGTTGAAGGTGGTAAGGAGTACCAGTTCGCTCTGTGTTTTTCTCAAGTTTGCCGCAATGATTTTCCGGATTCGGCTCAGAGGTTTCCGGATTTCTGTTGACCTCTGCCGCGGTTCCTTAAAATCTTCTTTCACATCGCTCCGGGTAACCATACCGTTACGCCCGGAGCCTGTGAGGGTTGCTGTATTGATACCCTTTACGGTGGCTTCAGCCTTTGCCGCCGGGGTGATGCGTCCGCCTGAAGGCGCCGGAGAATGAGCCTCTACAACGGGGGCGGAATCCTTTACGGTGGTTTCAGCTTTATCGGTATCTACAATTCCCACCACCTGATCGATAACCACGTCGGTCCCCCCGGCTACCGTGATACTGATGGTTCCGGTGGCCGGAGCTGTTACATCGATGGTGGTTTTATCAGTTTCCAGCTCAAAAATAGCCTGGCCTTCGATAACAACACTGCCGTCGGCAACAGACCAGAGGGCCAGGGTTCCTTCGGTGATGGATTCCCCGACGCCGGGAATCTTGATTTCTACATTCATTCTGTCCTTCCATCGGGATTTATTCCCAGGGCCAGGTTGATGAGATTTTTTTTCTCTTCTTCATGTTCTTCATGAGATCCCGTTGCCGGACTGGCCGAGGCCGCTCGCCCGGCGTAAATCCACGATTCACCGGTTATTTGTTCCAGCTTCAGGGCAAGGAAACTCCAGGCGCCCCGGTTTTCCGGCTCTTCCTGGGCCCAGATTAAGTCTGTAACCCCGGTCGTATCACCGATGTCTCCGATAATTCTCTTCAGAGAGCTCTCCGGGAAAGGGTAAAGCTGTTCAAGGCGGATAATTCGGGTTCTTGTGGCATCAATCTCCCGCCGCCGGGCGATTAGGTCGTACCAGAGATGACCGCTGCACAGAACAATTCTTTCCACTTTATCCGGGGTTTCAGGGTCGTCCAGAACGGTTTGAAATCTGCCGGCAGTGAGCTCTGAGAACTCAGAACGAGCTTCAGGATGCCGTAGAAGGCTTTTTGGGCTGAATATTACCAGAGGTTTCCGAAAATCCTGAATCTGCTGTTTGCGCAGCACATGAAAATACTGAGCTGGAGTTGTGAGGTTGACAATCTGCATATTTTCTTCGGCACAAAGTGAAAGATAACGCTCCATATAGGCGTTGGAATGCTCCGGCCCCTGGCCCTCATAACCGTGGGGCAGGAGGAGCACCATACCGCTGAGACGGGCCCACTTGGATTCACCGCTGCTGATGAACTGATCGACTATCACCTGAGCGCCGTTGGCAAAGTCACCGAACTGGGCTTCCCAGAGCACCAGAATCTCAGGCTGAGCAATAGAGTAACCGTATTCAAAACCTAATATCGAATACTCCGATAGAGGGCTGTCGTAGACGCTGAACCGGGCCTTCCCCGCGGCCAGTGAGGAAAGGGGAGTGTGCTGCCGGGGTGTTTCTGAGGAAACATCCCACCAGACGGCATGCCGCTGGCTGAAGGTTCCCCGGCCGCAGTCCTCTCCCGAGAGCCGAACCGAATGTCCCTCGGCAAGCAGACTCCCGAAGGCCAGGCTTTCGGCAAACGACCAGTCAATGCCCGTACCGGTATCAACGGCTTTTGTCCGGTTTCTGACAAATCGTTCCAGTTTGGGATGGAGTTTGAAATTTTCCGGAACCTCCAGAAGTTTTCCCGCAATGATTTTAAGATTTTCATCTTCAACCCCGGTTACCGGAAAATTGAAACTGTAGTCCCTTTTTACACCGGACCAGTCCCCGGTAAGGGATTTGAATCCGTGGTAGTTGATAAGGCCTCTGGCTTTCTCCCGGGCTTCTTTGAGTTCTTCGAGATAGGATTGCCGGAAGGCTTCCTGATCCTCTTTGCTGAAGGTTTTACGTTTATCGAGAATTTTCCCGTAAATCTTTGAAACACTGGAATGATTTCGGATGAGATTGTACATGATGGGATGGGTGAAGGAGGGTTCATCCGCTTCGTTGTGCCCCAGTCTCCGGTAGCCGATGATATCCACCACAACATCCTGACCGAATTTCTGTCGCCATCTGAGGGCCAGTTCCACCGACCTGATAACAGCTTCAGGATTATCCCCATTGGCATGAAATACAGGTACCGGCATCACCTTGGCAATGTCGGTTGCAAAAAACGTGGAACGGGAGTCTGAACTGGCGGTGGTGAATCCGATCTGGTTGTTCACCACGATGTGTATGGTGCCTCCTGTGCGGTACCCCCGAAGCTGAGACATGTTGAATATTTCAGCGACGATACCCTGACCGGAAAATGCCGCATCACCGTGGATGAGTACCGGTAAAACTTTTTTTCTTGTACTGTCTTTTTTCAGCCTCTGGGTTCCCCGGGCTTTACCCTGAACCACCGGATCGGCGGCTTCCAGATGGCTGGGGTTGGATACCAGGCTGATATGAACAATTCGACCGTCTCCCACTTCAAAATCAGTGCTCTGCCCCTGATGGTATTTCACGTCCCCCGAGCCGCCGTAGGTATGGGGTTCGTAATTACCGTCGAACATGGCAAAGATTTCCGCTGCCGGCTTCTTCATTGCATTGGTAAGAACGTTCAGCCGTCCCCGGTGGGCCATACCGATTACGATATC
>QNBK01000334.1 GCA_003644105.1 Spirochaetota bacterium
ATTTCAAAAGATTCCTCCAAGGTTCTTTTCTCCATTAGAGAATAAGCTGTCTTCAAATCAGCATAGTCTTGTTTGAGTGATGGGAGAGGTGAAATTGAGTATTCTGATTTATTTCTCTCGAGTTCAGGGATACTTTCGAGACTGAACATCCCAATTCCCACGCCGGCAAGTAAAGCGCTGCCCCGGAGGGATGCGTTAAAACCGGGATGAATACGGTAGTCTCTGCCGGTGAAATTGGCTTTTATTTCCGTAAAAGTATCATCTTTTGCCGCACCGCCGATTCCTTCGATAAGCTGTGGTATCAGATCCGGGAAAAGTCGTTCCAGAGAGTCCAATCCCCCGGAGACCTGGGCGGCTATACCTTCCAGAATGGAACGGAACATGTGATCAGGTTTATGTCCCAGGTTCAGTCCGATCCACGAACCTCGTAGATTGTTCTGATAGGGGCATTGCCTGCCCCCGAAGTAAGGGAAGAACAACAGTCCTTCGCTGCCGGCAGGAACTTTCCCGGCTTGTTTGCTTAACTCGGTTAAAGTGAGATTATTCCCGAAGTTTCTCTGAAACCAGGGAATTACCATATCCCCGCCGTTTATGTACCAGGTTGCAAAGTATTTATCTTTATCAACAGCGGGCATGTACATAATCGAATGATTTTCGGTATCAGGAATAAACTCATTCACGCAGAGGGTAAGCATTGCTGTGCTTCCTCCTATATCAATGAGAGTTCCAGGACGGCTGAAACCTCCGCCGAAGAACCCTGCCGGCTGGTCACCTGCGCCCAGAACAACCGGAGTACCCGGTTTGAGTCCTGTCTGATAAGATGCCGTTTTGGTTATGGTTCCGATTATATCCCAGGGTTTGCCGATCTTCGGCATCTTATCAATATCAATATCCCACATGGATGTCAGTTCTTTCGACCAGTTTCGATCCAGAGCATTTTCATTGCCGAAGTAGGCAATCATTGTATCGTCGATGGCCGCATCGTCACCGCTGATACCAGTGAGTTTTCCGGCAATAAATCCATTCAGGGTGATAAACCGCCTTACCCTGTTATATGTGTGAGTTTCGTATTTCTTCCACCAGGCTATTTTGGGTGTATTTCTGGGTGACCCGCATGAAATGGATATGAGTTGTTCCTTGTATTCCCGATGAAATTCTGCATTAATCTGTTCAGCTTTAAGATCCAGTCCCATATCAAGTCCGGTGAGGGGTTCAAAATCATCATCTACCCCGATGATTCCACCCATCTGGCCATCCATACCCATTGCCGTAACATCTGCGGGATTTATACCGGCTTTATCACAGGCGTTTTTAATCAGCTTTGCGGTTTCATTAACAATGGATAAGACATCCTGCGGAACATTTCTGCTTCCTGATATACGGCTGGAATTATGTGATTGAAGGCTGGCCTGAACCGTACCGGAATCATCTATAATGCCCGCTTTGAGTTCAGAAGTGCCGATATCAATTCCTAAAAGGTAATTCTTCATAATTCAAATGTATTCTAATAGAACTCATAATCAACACAAGTTCCGATACCTCCCCGGTAATAATGAAAATGCACATCAGGATGATTTGAAAGAAGAGACATGGGTACAGATGAATCGGCTGTTTTTTTTGAAATCATCAATGCGGTCAGTCTCTGTCCGAAGGGGTTATCGTGGTACCCCGGATGCCAGATGGATACCTTTTTTGATTTCCATGTTTCAACCGGGCCTACAGTAATAGCCGTAGTGGGAATTGAGTGAATAACACCCCCACCGGCCATTCTGGCCCCTTGCACAATGGTAAGAGGGTGAAGATTCACAATTCTTGTTTTCATTTTCCGGTACACTTCGGGACTCGGAGGATTGTCTTTGTACTCCCCTTTTCGTTCAACCGGATCGTTAAAGGCCCAGTGTTTTGTATCACCCTGTCCTCCCTGCATTACAAGGCAGCGGATACTGTCAAAGGATTTAGAATACTCATCTATGTTATCGGCCTTCAGAAGGTGAATATTCTCATCCGGCATTTTCAGCTTTTTATCAATTTTACTGAAGCACATATCCATATCTGTTTTATTGAAGCTGATGGGGTGTTTATCACTTATTTCTCTGCCGTTTACATACCATTCGTCCATCCCCCAGAAATGTCCATTGCTCACATCAATTTGTAGATTATTGATCAACTGACTCACCAGGGGTAATTGCCTTACAGGGCCGATGGGACCGCAGATTCCGGCAGGAGAGGAGGAGGTGGATTTCTTCCAGGCATTGATATATTCCAGGGCTTCAGCAAGGAAGAAGGTTTCATAGGAATCATACATGTGAACGGTAAATCCCGGCCGTGCCAGCTGCTCGATATCTTTCCCGGTCAGTTTTGCCGTATCTTTCAGCAGTTCGCTGTCCAGAGTTGTGTAATCCCACCACTGGGCGTTTATGGTACTGTAGGGTCTCGGCATTGTTAACTCCTTGTATTCTCCAGCAGGTATTCCTCTGCTTCTTTCGACCACAATCCCTTGTTCTTCCTTATGATTTCAGAAAGGGTTTGAAATAACGGATTCTTATCAGATTTTTTTTCAAAATCTTCCAGAGCGGTGAGTTCCAAATCGATATTTGTGTAGATAAGTTTCTTTCCACCGGGAATCTCCGGCAGGTTGATGGTTGCTTCTGCTGCGGCATTCAGCCCGCCGACGTGGGTAATCATGGCAACCGGATTAATGCGGCCGTCGTTCATCAGTTTCATGGCATCGAGCATATCCTGTGTGTTTCCGCCGCTGGTTCCAACAACATGCTGGGAGAGATAATGAACATTGTAGAAATTAATCGTACCGGAAAATTGATTGTCAGTAGGACCTGCAAAAAAATTCAGGCAGCCGTCAAATCCGAGTATTTTACTGCCCTGTTCAACCACCTGCCGCACCGGGGCGTATAGAAAAACATCGTCGTAACCTTTGCCGTCAGTAAGAGACATCAGATGTGCATCGGGCTCACTCTGATCAGCTGTATTTACATATATCAGTTCAATTCCGATATTCCGAGCGTCTTTCACGCTATAGATGTCTTCGGCCCGGCTTAACCGCTCATCATCCACATCGGTAACAACCAGACGTTCCGGGCGTTTATCATCGTTGTGCAGGGCATAATCGATGGCCCCGAGTCCCATGGCTCCGGCACCGGCTAATATGGCCAGGTTCCCGCCTTCCTTAATGCCCATGTGGTGTATGTAATTATCCTCAATATGAAAAGAGGCTTTAAAAGCCGCCACAATACAGGACATGGGTTCTGCGATAGACCCGTAAAAGAAAGCAGGATTGCTGTATTCCAGTAAACAGTTCTGCTCCATCACTTCATTGGGGATAATGATATTTACCGCATCCCCGCCTATATATGGGTAGGAGTAACCCGGAGCACCGAGTCCACCCATGGTTCCCGGCCATTTGATATTCGGCTGAATGGCAAATTTATCCCCGGCCTTGAAATTGTTTTTCCACTTTGGTCCTACTTTCAGAATCTCACCGCAGAATTCATGCCCGATAATGATCGGATTTCCGGCGATATCATCAGGTACCCGCTTATGCTCA
>QNBK01000335.1 GCA_003644105.1 Spirochaetota bacterium
GTTTTCTAATAAAAAATGATTCTTTCGATTTTGGTTTTGAAGTTTGTAAAAACTGTAATTAATTCTAATAAAAACGATTGAAGTCGCTGAAGATTTTAATAGTTCCTAAAAAAAGTTTAATCAATTTGCTTTTTGTTTTGGACAGAAAAGATTTTGATTTTAATTTCTGTTTTATTAATTTAGTTTTCAAGTATTCGTGCTTATTAACGTTTAAATGATTTTTCAGATTTAAGGTTTGAATTGATTAAAAGAGTTCTCGGATTTAACAGATTCCTAGTTTTGTTAAGTTTTTTGAAAAATGATTGAAACGCATAACAAGCGTGGCAGCGGTAGGGTTTTTCTGCCTTCTTTGCCTGAACCTTACGGTTCAGAGTTTGGGTTGTTTGTTTTCATCGGAATCTTACGATTCCGCCGATCACGCGAAACATTAGTGGCATCAAAAAAGGAGTAGAATATGAAGAGAATTTTATTTTTTTCTTTAGTGTTAATCCCAGTTTTATTGTTTTCCCAAACCCAATGGCAAAATAATGGCATTCCTATTCGTTGCGGAGAAAATATAAACTGGCAAGGTGAAACTGTGAACACTTCCGATAACAATTTCGTCATGGTCTGGTCAGATAGTCGAAGTGGAGGTCGAGGAATTTACGCTCAGAAGGTTACACCCTTTGGAAATCTGCTGTGGGGAGTTACTGGTATTGAAGTAAACGATGAAACATTTTCTCAGCATCATCCCAAGACAATAGCTACGGTAAATAATGAAGTGCTTATTGCCTGGCATTGCATTTATTCATTCGCTGAAAAAGAAGTTAGAGTTCAGAAAATAGATGCTTTTGGAAATAAACTTTGGTCTGAGGAAGGCGTATCAGTTGTCATCGATAATGAGATAAATTATGATGTTCACATTATCGATGATCAAAATGGCGGTGCTTTTGTACTTTGGCAAGACTATCAGAGCTTCAGTTTGTTGAAGGGACGGCATATTTTGAGTGATGGTACTCTAGATAACAACTGGAATAATGGTGGAAACGAACTTGCTAATGCCAACAGTGCAAGCTTAATTAACGCCATTCCGGATGGAACAGGCGGATTCATAATTTCCTGGGAAGGTTCATCAGATTTGTATGCTCAAAGAGTTGATTCAAGTGGGAATTTTCTCTGGGGAGATGAAGGAATTATTATCTGTGATGGAACTGTATATGATAATGCTAGCATGACAAGCGATAATAGTGGAACTTTTTATTACTTCTGGAAAGATTATAGAAATTCTAGTTATAACATTTATATGCAAAAGTTAGATGTGGATGGCAATATACTTTTTGCCGAAGATGTTCTCGTTTATAATCCAATTTCAGATGTTTCCAGAATAAAATCGATTTATACAGCAGACGATAATCTTGCTTTTTGCTGGATTGAATCAGAATATTCAAACGCAACGTTGAATACAATGAAACTGGATACCTCTGGGAATCAAATATGGGCTCCAATTATTGTAGTTGGCAATGATGACACAGTCTATGATACAGGCCTGCAACCTGATAATAACGGTGGATATTGGCTAAAATGGTTTTCATATTCCAGCTACGAAGATTTGTTCGTTCAACACATCACTGCATCGGGAGAAATTACCTTGAGTGCCAATGGACTTCTAATCTGTGATGAGAATGGATATCACACTTTCATGGCTATTAATCTGACTTCTGACAACAATGCTTTTCTTAGCTGGCACGATAGCAGGGAAGGATCCAGCAATCTTTATATTCAAAATGTAGATGATCAGGGAAATCTGCTGTTTCCAGTTAATGGACAAGCCGTTTATGAGGGTAGTGCAGTTTATTGCCGTGATTTGAGAATTCTCCCTAATAATGATAATCCGATTTTCATCTGGGTGGATGATAATTCCTATTATGATCAACGGATTTTTATGCAATCACTAAATGCAGATGGTTCACTTACTTTTGATGAAACGGGAATTATGGTGATACCGTCTGAATGGTCTATATTTAATGATTTCGATTTGTCTTCACTCAATGATAATTACGCCATCATTTCTCGTACACATGACGAAGATAACATCCAAAGAGCAAAAACTCAATCTTTTGATGACTCAGGAAATCTGCTTTGGGGAGAAGAAGGAATTCTTGTTACAAATTCAATTTGGGAGCAATATAATGTTCAGCTATCTTCTTACGAAGGCTTTTATTATGCTGGCTGGACGGAATACAATGGTGATTGGTTCAACCCTGAAATAAATATTTACGCCCAGAAATTAGATGAAAATGGAAATTTATTGTGGGGAGATGCCGGCGTTTTAATTTCTGATATGAGCATCGAAAATAATCTGCAGGAAATTGCAGGTCGCTGTTTTATCTGGGAACTAAACTACTGGCCGGAAAACATAATATTTGCTAAACTGATAGATGAAAACGGCAATACAGCTCCCGGCTGGGAAGAAGATGGCACAGCTATAAGTAACGCGGGTTTCATGAATTATTCTCCAGAAGGACTTCAAATTCCTCAGGGATATTTAATCTTATGGAAGAATTCGTTTGATTCCCAATGTGATATTTGGGGACAAATTATTACGGAAGAAGGTAATATTCTCTGGCAGCAGGGAGGTTTGTCTTTGGTTGCACAACCCAATGATCAAGTATTTTTCAAATTCCAATTTGATGAATTTTTATATTTGGTCTGGCAGGATTTTCGAACCGGTACTCAAAATGAAATATATGCTCAAAAATTTGATGAAAATGGTAACGAACTTTGGCAAACGGGTGGTGTTTTAGTTGGCGAAGGTTGTAATCCGGATATTGAAAAAATCGGTAATCAGTTGCTGATTGTCTGGGAGAAGCATAATGAAGAGAATTTCGAAGATATTTATGTTCAACTGCTGAGTTTAGATGGTGATATTCAATGGAATCCGGAAGGCGAATTGATCTGTGATGCTTTCTGGTGGCAAAAAAATCCGCAAATTGTAAAAAATGAAAGTAATGATGTTTACATCGGTTGGCTGGATGATAGAGTCTTTAACGAAGATTTGGAAGGTGGAGATTACATGACTTCTGTTTTCGCACAAAAATTTCACATAGAACCAACCTACACGCCTGATGAAATACTAAATGTAATCACCACCAAGCTTCATCAAAATTATCCCAATCCATTTAATCCAACAACAACAATTGAGTTTTCAATCCAAAATGAATCAAATATTGACCTATCAATTTTTAATATCAAAGGTCAAAAAGTAAAAACTTTAGCTCAAAATGATTTTAAAAAAGGTTCTTATTCTATCAACTGGAATGGTGACGATGAGAGTAATAAACCTGCGAGTTCAGGAGTCTATTATTATAAATTGAATGTTAACGATAAAACTGAGGCAGTGAAGAAGTGTTTGCTGTTGAAATGAGAGATGATGCCACTAACAAGCGTTCCCACAATAAGCAAGAAGAAAAGCAATAAGAATCGTGGCGCACGCCAAACATTAGCAGCGTGCGACAAGAAGTTGCATAAGTAAATGTGGGACGGTAAGTTGAAACTTACTGATTCCACCTGGTTTTTCACA
>QNBK01000336.1 GCA_003644105.1 Spirochaetota bacterium
GATATTCCCGAAGACTACTACTCCCCCCTGCTCTCCCGTACGGATAAAGAACTGGCGGTTGCCGAAGGGGGATGGATCAGCGAGGATTTCAAACACCTCAGTGCATCAGTCGACGACCAGGTGGGATACCTCAACGCCATTCATCGGCAGATCGGCGGCCGAATGGCTTTCTGGATCTATCTGTTGATTCAAGACATCAACATTGAAAGTTACAGCAAATATATAAAAGGGGCCGATCTGGAAACTCTGGAATTCTTTACAACCGTCGGCCTGATTTCCTTCGACGGTACCCCCAAATCGGCCCTTCCTCTCTGGAACCGGCTTCGGGAACTCAAATGAACAAACTGGCATACGACTGATCCTGCACCAATCTACATGCTTTCCTTGCCGATACTATCGAGTAGTGATACTATCTTATAGTGATACTAAGCATAAAAGGACTCCAGGTTAAAAGAAATCCAGATCGGGAAACTTCCGAAACGGATAGATTTACTTGTTGGAAAGAAGATCCGCAAAGTTCTGATATTCCTGGAATCTGCAACAGATACCCGTGATATCAGAGCCTATAAATCATTGCATTATGAGGGTCTTTCCGGCAACCTGGAAAAGCTTCACAGTGTGCGTATTTCCGGTACAGGCCTGCGGATTATATTCAGAGTGGAAGGCCAGACTCTTACGGAGGTGTATTTAGATGACTACCATTGAACCGACTTTACCCGGGGAATACCTGGAAGATTTTATGAACGGTATGAGCCGTTATGAACTGGCAAAGCGTTCCGGTTTGAGCGCTACGCAAATTGGACAGATTATCAGCGGAAAGCGAGCCATCACGGCCCTTACGGCATTGAAGCTGGCCCGTACATTTGAGACATCGCCGGAGTTGTGGATTAATCTTCAGACAAAATATGATTTGCATGTCGTATCTGTCCGGCACCCTGAACTTGTAGCATCATAATTTCAGGGCAGAAAATCTGTTTTGATATTCGACAGGGATTTCCAGAGGTTCAGCATTCGCCGGGGACTCCCCCCGGTAAGCTCTTTGAGCAGAGCGGAAAATTCTGTCCGCCGGGAATCTCCGGCCCAGGGGCATTCGCAGCGTTCCACGGGCCATCCGGCCTTTTCAACCAGGCGGATAACCGCTGATTCCTGAAGAAGAATGAGGGGCCGGATTATTGAGGGGGTACCCTCGGGAGCAGGCAGCATGGGAGGCATGGCGGCCAGCTCCGCATTCCAGCTCATGTTCATTAAAAGGGTAATCAGGGAATCATCCATATGATGCCCCAGGGCGACTTTGTTAAAACCTCCCTCAACAGCCTCTTCCAGGAGTATACGTCTTCGGTCCCGGGCGCATCCGTAGCAGCTCGGCGGCCGGCCTTCTTCAGCCTCCTTTGCCGCCGGGTGTGAGATAATACGAAGGTTCATGCCCCAGCTTTTCAGAAGTTCCTTAAGGCTCTCCGGCTGCTGTGAATCGGCGAATCCGGTTACAAGATGCACGGCTTCAGCGGTAAAAGGTATGGGGAAGCCCCGGGTTTTACGGGCCAGATTCCAGGCCAGTGCAAGGGAATCCTTCCCGCCGGAAAGGGCAATGAGGACTCGGTCTCCGGGGGCAATGAGACCGTACTCCATGATGGCCCGGGTGATGCGTTTATCGACTTCCCGTTCGGCTGCCCTCATAACGGTTGACACCGACTGTTGGTTTTTTGTATTGTACCGCTACGCATGCCGCTGTAGCTCAGTTGGTAGAGCAGTGGACTGAAAATCCATGTGTCAAGAGTTCAAATCTCTTTGGTGGCAGCACATTGGCCGTTCCTTCGGGGACGGCCTTTTTTTGTTGACCTCTGTCACGGTCTCTCCCTTTGTGGAATGAGATCCGCACCGTCAAAGGGGCAGACATCAAAGAGATTATCGTAAAAAACAGCTCCGCATTCGGGGCAGCGGGCGTAGCTGCCGTTGTGGTTGAACACCAGCTTTTCAATCCCGTCGTGCTGTAACCAGAGCATGGCGTAGGTTCCGAACTCCTCGTCGATTCCACCAAGAAAACCGTCAGTTTTAATGAGCACACTCTGCTCACTGCCGTCACTCAATGTGAGCCTGGCCGGAGTAAAGGAAGGGACCGGCGGATCTTTTTCTCCAAACCATCCGGAAAAGCGCTTCGGGGCAGCTTCTCCGTACACCCGCAGGCTCACATCGGAGGATTCCCCAGCGATGGAAAGTTGCCCCTTAACCGGCGGGTCGGCTACAGTGCCGCCATAGGGGCCGGTGAAGTCAATTTCTAGTATCTTTCTGAAGGACAGGGGATAGGTGATAGCCCCGGTGGCCCCGACCCTGCGGACCCAGAAGAAATATTTCATCCCTTCCCCGGGATTCGATCCGGGTACAGCAGCGAAATTCCCCTGGTTATCCGGCCAGGGAAGCCCTTCACCCTCGAAGGATGCCGCATCGAAGAGGGTGAAACTCTCACCGTTTGAGTGATAGACGGTTACGGCATAAAACTCGTTGTATTTCAAACCGTCGGCAAACTCTAAAGCCTGAGAAAATGCCGGTACAACGAGAACCACAACGAACAGGAGGAACATGAAGAGAAACAGATTTACAGACCGCGCGGAAGAGGTCAATCCAACACCTCCTGAATGATGAACAGAACCGACGACTCGGGGATGTCCACTTCTTTGGCCTTCAGAATAACACGTCCGCCGAGTTTTACGTCTTTTTTCAGCGCCACCCGGGTTTCCATGGCAATCTCGGGTACCAGGAAAAAGCCCTGACGCTCCCGACGGTCGACAAGAACGGCCTCGCCGCACCAGCCGGGGCGGGCTTTAAGCCACTGCAGCTTCCAGAACATATTGGAACGGCGCTCGGCCTGAATCAGGGAACCCACCCGGGACTCGAAGGCCGCAAGACCGGCCAGAACGGACTCCTCATCCTGAATCTCCCTGCCCAGAATGGTATTACGGATCTGACGGGAAGTGATGAGGTCGGGATAACGGCGCAGTGGACTGGTAACCCGGGTGTAGGCCTCCAGGCCCAAACCCGAATGGGGGGAACATTCCAGAGTTGTACGGCTGCGCTTCATACCCTTACGAAGGTTGAACTGGGCCACATAGTCTTCTTTGGCCGCCTCCTCAATTTCCTCCTCCGCCTCGTTGTTGCCCGAACTCTCCTGAACGGCGAAGGGAATCGGAAGCCCCCGTTCTCTGCACCAGATGGCGGCCTGAGAGCCGGCCATCAGCATGGACTCGGTAACCATTTCCCGGCTGGCCAGCTCGGGGAGAGGTGTAATCTGTACTTCAGCTCCATTATCCGACGGATTCACCCTGATTTTCACTTCCGGAAGGCTGATGGAAACCGAACCGGCCTCTTTCCTGCGCTCCCGGGAGGCATCGGTGATTTTTTTCATGGTGGAAAATGGTTCTTCGCCCATGCGTTTATCGGCTTCCCCATAGCTCAGCCGGGTTACTTTAACCGTTGTAAGATGGATAGTGAATGACTTTATTTCGAAATCCGGAGTACCGGATAACTCAAAGGCATAGGAAAGTGCCGGGGAGGTTTCATGA
>QNBK01000337.1 GCA_003644105.1 Spirochaetota bacterium
CCAAGCTGAGGATCCGGCTGCCGGGTGTATTCGATGAGAAAACGGAACAGACCGTAGCCCATCAGGTACAGAGGGAGCATGGCTCCGGATATTTTTACACGTTTTTTAAGAAACCAGAGTATCAGAAACAGGACAATCCCTTCAAAAAAGGCTTCATAGAGCTGAGATGGATGCCTCAGGTTTATTCCCGGTGCCTGAGGAAAATACATTCCGATTGAACGTTCGGTAATTCTACCGAAAAGCTCACCGTTGATAAAATTTCCCAAACGTCCGAATGTGTACCCCAGAGGGACACAGGGAACGATAAGATCGGCAATGTCCAGAAAATGAATCTTGTTCTTTCGGGCAAAATACAAAGTACCCAGAAGAACTCCCAGGAGCCCGCCGTGGTAGGACATACCGGCAATACCCGTAAAACGAAACCCGTCGGAGATGTCAAATGGCAGAACAATCTCCAGGGGATTATGCATGTAATACGAAAAATTATAGAACAGGACATATCCCAGACGTGCACCGACGATAATACCCAGTATCATGGCTACCATCAGTTCCTGAAGCTTCTCGCTGTCCATATTGAAACGGGGTTCCCTTTTCAGCCGGTAAGAAGCCAGAACATAGACAATGGTAAAGGCCACCAGGTACATCAGGCCGTAGTACTGCAGTGAGAAACTGCCGATTGAAAATATAACCGGATTCATCTGATCCGGGAGGTGCTGCCACCACTGTGTAAAATTACTCATATTATATCCGCTCCAATCTATATTCAGGTATGCCGAATTATAGAGAATAACAATCCCGAAGGGTATACTCCTTTTATGACAGTATTGTTAATTGGAAACAGTCTTACCGCAGGGAATCTCGGGATTCCATACAGCCGTTACCTGAATTTCCCCGATGACAGTACTTCGGAACACCGGTTAATCAACCGGGGACGGGATGGGGATACCCTCTCAGGCGTCGGAAGCCGCCTGGAAGCGGCTCTCAAAGCAGATAACCCCGATGTCCTGATAATTCAGACCGGAGCTAATGACATACTGCTTCCGGAAATGGCCTCCCGGGGCGGACTCTGGACTCCATTTGTCCGGGAAATGGAGAAACGGGGCAGTATCCCCGCCACAGAACCCCGGGAATTTTCTGAAATTTACACTGAAATGATCGGCAGGGCTGTCTCACATGTTGTTGATATCCGGCGTATTATCTGCGTAACCATTCCACCGATAGGAGAGGTTCTCCACAGCGAAAGAAACCGGAAAAGAGAGGTATACAACCGGGAGATACGCCGGGTGATAGAGGAAACCGGTGCCAAACTCGCCGACGTCTCAAATGCGTTTGAAAATATTCTGGAAAAAATCAAGAATCCATCTGATTGGTTTTTCGGCAGCCCCGGGGATTTCACTGCAGATGTGAAAGAGGTACGCCGGGGAAAAGGTGCCATGGGCCTTTCCGAAGAACGGGGTTTGTACCTGACGATAGATGGTGCTCATCTGAACGAAAAGGGAGCCGAACTGATGGGAAAAGTAATCTCCTCTGCGATAGCGATGGAAACGGTACCCCGCAGAGTGCGGTAAGCACTCGAGGAGTACAAGCGGACAGCGCGGGCCCCGAAGGGGTATCGCCCAAAAATATTAATAACTATGCGAGCTGTGCTCCATCCACACCGAAAAGACAGTTTCGGCCGTTGGACTTGGCCAGATATGAACGGCTGTCAGCCGCTTTGAACAGGGAGTCCATAGACCGCAAGCGGTTCTCCGAGTTATGGGCCGCACCGGCACTCACTTTCAAAGTGATACGCCGATCAACCGAAAGTCCGCCAAACTCCTGAATTAAAGAATCCCGAATCCTGTTGGTTGTATATCCTTTAAGCTGCAGAGCGATAAACAGATGAATAATACGGCTGAACTCCGGGTCTATTTCCGTGAATATTTTATTGTACAGTATTTTATCCTCAACAATTACACTGATTTCTCTGATTATCTGCTCCCCCCGGATTTTCAAACCGTTTAAAGCCTTTCCTTCCTGGGTTGCGTAATGCTTCCAGATATCGACAACATGAGCTTTCGGCCCTTTATGAACTTTTTCGATATACTCAGACCGAGAGGCCTGACGGCTGCCGACATCCGGACGCATCAGACGATGGAGAAATGAGATAAGGTTTATTTCCATCCCCTCTCCTTCATTCCGATCGTCAAAGTAAAAACTCACAACCAGAGGTTTTTCGGTGATACTCCTGAAGACTTCAATGGATTTTTCTTCAAAATCATCTTTGCCCATCCCGGCAATAAAGAAACAGAACTCATCCCCTCCGAAACGACCGGAAACAGCCTCCGGGCCGATGTTCTCAGTGGCTTCAATCATCCTGTTGGCTAGAGATATCAGAAGTTTATCTCCGAAGTCGTGGCTCACCGCATCGTTATAAATCTTGAAGTTGTCCATATCCAGAAAGATTAACCCCAGGGGGATTCCGGGATTGGAGAAGGATTCGTTCAAAAGAGTTTTAAAATGCTGCCTGTTGTACAGGCCGGTTAAATTATCCCGGCGGCCCCTCATATAGGCCAGTCCGGATTCCAGGTTGCCGCTGAAAGCCTGAAACAGATCGAAAAATCGTCCCAGTCGTTCGAGGATACTTCGGCTGAGTTTCATCAGATGATCAACGTTAACAACATCTCCGCGTACCGGCAGGCGCCTGGACAGGTTCGCCATAACCGCTTTGGGGTTTGCTGTGAGACATTCGGTTACCATGAAGAACAAATAATCTTTCAGTTCTGTTACACCGTGAATTACCGCCTCACCGTTAACGATATTCCATAGATCGGTACCCATAAGATACTGATCAGGACTCTCGGGATTCAGCGGAAGCTTTCCGATACGTGGAAGATCAAAATACAGCAGAACCCTTCCTCCGGGTATTTCCCTGATGGGAAAAAGCAGCAGCTGTCTTTTCAGGATATCAGCCGGAGTAATAGGGTTATTAAGTAACTTATAGTTCTTCTCCCCCAGATTGCTGCGGGAGAACAGGTCCAGCATATGTGTCAAATCTTTGTCCTCGGAGAATATCATCACTTCAGATATACCGAAAAACTTTCTCAAAACTTCCAGGGAGTCAGAAACAATAAGGTGCAGGTTTTCACCGTAGTCCAGGGCCCGCAAACGAAGTGAATCCAGAAAATAACGCCATTTCAGGTCCTGAACGGCCTCTTCCCTGCGGATTACAGGGATAATTACGTCTATAAGCTTGCCTACGGACTCAACAAACAGCTTCACAAATCGGTGAGTCAGCATGTTCCGTCTGGGGTCTACATTTCCGGTACTGCGGCTGACCATGTGAAGACTCAGGTATGATGAATCATTTTTAAACTCAGAAGCCCTCAGGGATACATCGTTTACCGTAAACTCATATCCACCGGGATTCACCTGGGGAAAGCGTTTTTCCAATCTGTCAAATCGGGCTGTGGGTGTGCCGTTCTCTGCAAAATCAACTCTCAAACTGCCTGAAGCAATCAAGCCTTCGTCTCCGGCGGCATCGATACTCACTTCACATCGTTCCATGTCAAA
>QNBK01000338.1 GCA_003644105.1 Spirochaetota bacterium
ATTTTCTGATCTGAGCTTTCTGTACCGCCGTTGGCGAACAGAGGAGCGGCGAAGGCCATGACTACGAGAGCCAGGACAAGAACCGTTGTGAACCTTTTCATAGGGTTCTCCTTAATTTGTAATTATTTGAAAGCTGTAAAAAGGTATTTCGAAACTATTCGAAGAACCAAACTTTCAAATGTGATCATTAGGGTAATGGACTGGTTTCAACTTTGTCAAGAAATATTTTTCGATTTTTTACAACTTGACCACATTAATTGTTGAGAATATAGTCACACGTGTGAGCAATGTAACTCAGACAGATTTGGCAACAACCTTGAAGCTGGACCGATCCAGCGTATCTCTGGCTCTCAGCGGCAGCAGTAAAGTGTCCGCTGAAACACGCCGCCGTGTACGTGAAACAGCGCTAAAAATGAATTACCGGCCGAATATCGCAGCCCGTCAGCTTAAATCATCCCAGCCCATGATTTTTGGACTGCTTCTACCGGAAACTTTTGAAACACTTTCAGAACCGATTGTTGTGATGACACTCCAGGCATTGGCCCGGCAAACAGCAGAAAAAGGTATCATGCTTAATATTCTCACTGAATCGATGATTACGGGCCTGATAGAAAACCCTACCTTTATACTTCCGAATGGTATCTTTGTCTGGGGTGATGTGGATGCAGCCATTCTAGCAAATGATATGTTCAAAGGTTTTCCATTGCAGGTGCTGGATCCCTGCCACCATTCATATAAATCCTTTGGATTCCCTGCTGTTAAAATTGATAATTTCGGCGGTGCTCAAGTTGTCACAGAGCACTTGATAGAAAGGGGTGCAGAACACCTGCTTTTTATCATGGGGGCACCTGAACATCTCGGACATCAGAAGCGTCTTGAGGGAGCACGAAGTGTATGGACGCAGATGATGCCGAAGGATGATATGACAATCTGCACATTTGACAATCTGACTGATGAAATGCTCAGCGCTTTCGCTTCCAAACCCCGATGTGCAGTATTCTGCTCAAACGACACAACCGCAATTCGTATCTGGCAGCAGTTGATACTGAAAGGAATTACCATTCCGGAACAAGTTCTACTGGCCGGATTTGATAATACTCCTACCGCTCAACTGATCGGCTTGACATCTGCCGTATTTGACTGTGAGGCATTTGCCCGTGCGGCAATGGAAACACTGCTTCAGTTTATTGATAACACCGGAAGGGTAATTCAGCCTGATCCGATTCCCGTTACTCTCCATGCCGGAAAAACAACATGATTCCGGTATGGAGAAGCCAACAAATATATAAATAGGAGTTTTTTATGAGTACAAAAATGACAGCAGCAGTCCTCCGGGACTTCAACAAACTTGAACTTGAGCAGGTTCCAATTCCCGAACCGGGTTTTGGTGAAACCGTTATACGAATTAAATCATGCGGGTTCTGTGCAACGGACTACAAGGCAATCAAGGGGATTCGAAGAAACGTCGATTTCCCTTTTATAGCAGGGCATGAGCCTTCCGGTACTGTGTCAGCTATCGGGCCTGGTGTTACCGGTTTTAAAGAAGGAGATGATGTAATCGTCCAACCTTCGGGATATTGCGGGGTTTGTACACAATGCCGGCTTGGAAACACCCATTACTGCGAACAGGCCTTTACTACCGGAGGGGACGGTCCCGAAGATGTCCGTCCTGGAGCCTTTGCCGAGTATATGAAAACAACCGAAACCTGCCTGTTCAAAAAGCCTGAAACCGTTTCTTTTAATGCAGCTGCACTGACAGAACCGCTCTCCGGCTCGTGGAAGGGGCTGATTCAATACAGCCAGATGCAGGTTGGAGACGATGTGGTGATTATCGGAGTTGGAGGTATAGGGCTGCTGTGTCTGATGGTTGCAAAAGCTGCCGGTGCCGGCAGGCTGATCGCCATCGACCCCAGCGCTTTCGCAAGGGACAATGCCATGAAACTCGGTGCGACACACACCGTCGACCCGAGGGCCGGTGAACCGAAGCAAGCTGTTTACAATATCATCCCCGGAGGGCCGGATCTGGTAGTTGAAGCTGCAGGGCCAATCTCTGCGGTGAAGATGATGACAGACCTGCGGCGCCGGGGAACACGATGGAATGTCTTCGGTATCACGACTCATGAAAAATTTGAACTGGACGGTGGACTCACCCATTTTCTCGAAGGCCGGATGGATGCCAGTTTCGGTACAACACCACTGGCAATGCAGAAAGCCATCCGCCTGATAGAAACCGGTCTGGTTGATCCGGAACAAATCATCAGTCATCGTTTCACGCTGACTGATATCCACACAGCAATGGATGTCATGGGCCAGGAACAGCGTAACAAGGTAATCATCAATCCATGATGAATGCGATTGTCAACACAGCTCCTGGAAAACTGGAGATGCAGCAGCTTCCTATGCCAACCCCCGGGCCAGGAGATGTTCGTATACGGACTCTGGCCTGCGGTGTCTGTGCAACGGATTTGGAGATGATCGCCGGATGGGACCGTACCGGTTTCCCGGCAATTCCTGGCCATGAATGGTGCGGCAGAATTGATAAACTCGGAAGCAGCGTGGATGCCTCTTTGAAAGGTTGTACAGTTGTCGGGGATAACATCCTACTGGATGGAGGCGAAGTAGGGTTTGAGTACCCCGGGGGATATGCAAGCCATTTCATTACCCGGGCTGAGAATCTGATAGTACTGCCTGATACGGTTGATCCGGCACTATCCACGTTGATAGAACCTCTGGCAGTGTGCCTCCGGGGTTTTAATAAAGTGAAAGAAGTGTTCCTCTCAGACACAGCTGCAGACGTTCTTATCTTCGGAGATGGACCCATAGGACTTATACAGATAATGCTGGCCCGGCATGCCGGGGCAAAGTCTGTTACCGTTGTCGGCGGTCGCGAAGCCCGGCTGGCCCTGTCAAAAGTGGCTGGAGCTGATGTTCTTATAAATTACCATGATGTCGACGAATTGAGCGGGGGTATCCGAAATGCTGCCGGAAAGGATAAATGGCCGCTGATTATTGAATCATCTGGAAACACAAATGCCTTGAAAGCTGCCATGGCTCTGGGAGCTGTCGACGCCAGAATTCTAATCCTGGGAGATTATTCCTCGGGGCAGGCGGATTTTAAATGGAATCAGCTTCTGCTGGGAGAGCTGCATCTGACTGGAAGCAATACAGGGTCCGGCGCGTGGGCTGAAGCCGGCCGAATGTCCACTGAAATGAACTTCACATCACTTGTGACTCACCGGTTTCCTGCCGCTGATTTTGAAAACGCTATCAAAGCCGTTCAGGATAGAACATCCGGTGCTGTAAAAGTTGTTCTGGAATGGGAGTAAGTCATTCATGAAATCAGGAAAGGAACTCATTAAGGAAATTAAGCTGACAGACAGGGGTGATGGATACCTGACGGTCTGGTGGCTCGGTCAGCACAGCTTTGCAGTTAAACATAAGGAAACACTGTTATGGCTTGATCCATTTCTCACCCCGCTCTCCGGACGCAGGGTTCCTCCGCTGCTGACTCCCGACGACATTCCCGCAGGTTCGATTA
>QNBK01000339.1 GCA_003644105.1 Spirochaetota bacterium
GGAAGAATCTGTCCGGGGGCGGGGCGTTCTTCCAGCAGATTTTCAAGCCGGGAAACACACAGGCCGACATGGCTGCGGTTCATCTTTTGAATTAACCCCTCCTGAGACATCATAGAGAGTTCCCGGGACAGGGATGGACGGGCAACACCTAAAAGATCTGCCATCTGTTCCCTGCCATGACGCCATCGGGGACGATCGGTTTCCTGCTCCAGGGCCAGAGACAGCAGATGATCCGCAATACGCTGCCGCAAAGTCCCGAAGCGGAGTAAACGCAGTTTTTTAGTCAGAAACCGCACCTTATCCCCGGCATCCGCCATATAGGCCTTCAGAACAGCCGGCTCCCGGGAAAACAAACTGAAAAGCTCATCCCGTTTAAAACTGATGAGGGTAACATCTTTCCGGGCAATCAGAGAAACAGGCAATACAGGGTTTGAACTGACCAGAACCGCCGAGGCTACCATGGACACAGGCCGGAAGTACTCCACCATCATCCCCCGGCCGCTGCCGTCATCAATCCGGGTTTCCAATATCCCTTCAGCCACAATAATCAGTCCTTCATACCTGTCACCCTGATGCCGAACCATTGTCCCCGCCGGATACTCTTCAACTTCTGCCCTCACTGAGTTCAACAGAACAGGCAGTTTATCCAGTGCAACATTCTGAAACAGAGGGCAGAGAGAAAGAGAGGGAATATAGTGCTCAAAGGGGAATACCATGGTAATAAAGTAATATTTATAAAAGCAAGAGGAAAGCCTCAGAAAGGACGTTCACCTCGAAGAACTCCAATCAGCTCAACCTTCGACCTGACTGAGAGTTTTTTATACAGATTTGCCACATGATTCCGAACTGTGTTGGGGCTGATTCCCAGGTTTTCGGCAATTTCCCCGTAGGTAAGCCCCTGAGAGAGGGATTCGGCAATATCCTGCTCCCTGTCGGTAAGAGGCAGGCCTTCAGGAACCCCATGGGCAGGATTGTGAATATCAACCTTAATGGTGAGCTCCCGAATATAGAAAAAGACGCCAACCAGGGCCATCCAGAAATAGTATAGAGAAAAAAACAAAAAACGCATCGAATGACTCACGGCCCAGGGGCCGGCGGTTTCTCCAAGCAATCGGCCAACCAGAACCAGAGGCAGAAAAATAACGGTAAGAAGGGTTGCAAGCAGGACGGTTACCCGGGTTGAACCCCGCTGTATCTGGGGAATACTCTTCAGAATATCCACCAGAATTACTGTTAATGCAAGAAAATATATGAATGCGGCAGCAAGAGATATCGGCATAAGAAAACCGGTGAGCAGATAGACAGCCCCCAAGGAAAAATATACGATAGTTGCCGTTATGGAAGCGATCATACGCAACCCGGTCCAATGCCGTCCGATAATGTGATTTACCGTTGCCGGCAGAAAGTACAGCAGCAGGGCATAACCCGCCGATTCCGCCAAACCCGTACCGATTACAACTGCACGGCCGCCGGAAAGCAGCTCTTCCCAGTAAAACCTGGCTCCCGCCAGTAAAAGAAGAATCGCAAGATAAACAATGAATAAAAATGTATTAAATCTTGCCGAATCCCGCTTGTTCAACCAGTAGAGGAGGCTCAAAGCAACAACCGCAAAGGTTACACCAACCGTGATGATATATATAAAGAGAAAAATATGATCGAACATAAATCCTCCGGTTAGTAAGCCACGATACAATTCCGGCCTTTGGCCTTCGCCTTGTAAAGAGCCGCATCGGCTTCCTTGAGGATTTCGGAAAGAGAAGAATCCCTGTCCGGTATAAATCCCGAGATACCGGCACTGAGGGTAACAGAACGATTCACACCCTCAAACTTCAGATTCGAAACACCCCGCCGTATGCGCTCAATTATATCCAAGGCAACTTTAACTTCCGTTTCCGGAAGCAAAATAACAATTTCTTCACCGCCGTACCGGGCAATCATATCGGTGGTTCTCAGGCCGTCCTCACAAGCTTTGGAAATATCTTTTAATACGATGTCACCAACCTGATGCCCGAAATCATCATTAACATCTTTAAAATGGTCGAGATCCAGCATTGCCAGAGAAATAGAATGCTTCTCCCTGCGTGCCTTCTCAAAAAGAAATCGGCTGTTCAGATCGAAAGAATGACGGCTGCCGATTCCTGTCAAAGCATCTATCATGGCTAAGTTGTATGTTTCTCCATGCATTCGGGCATTCTCCAGAGCGATGGCCACAGGACCCGCAAAAGCTCTGGCCAATTCCAGGTGCCGATGTGTATAAAAGGACTTATTATTACTGTCAAAAGATAAAAGGCCGATTACATCTCCGTGGGCAATCAGGGGGGCACCAATCCAGGAACGGGTCTGGCGATCAACCTCAACCTGAATAAATTTCGGAAAGTCTTCCTGAACATCATTACTCATCCAGGGATGACGCTCCTGTATCGCTCTGGTACTTAAAGAGTTCTCCTCGGGATAGGGGAACTTAAGATCCGATATCAGATTATTATCAGAAAAACCCATACCGCCGATAATCCGGAGATATCCATCATGAAGAATCTGAACCGAAGCACGATCGTAGGGGACAAGCCGCTGTGCCTGCTCCAGTATACGGTGTACTGTTTCATCCAGATTGAGACTTGAAGTGATAACTCCGATCGTAGCATTCAGAATTGTCGCCTCTCTGGCACGGAGAGAAGCCTCTTCCTGAGCTTCTTTTATCCGGGTGAGATCTTCATCATCTCCGATAAAAATCCAGGGACTGCCGTCGGGATTCCGAAGGACAACACCGCCCCGGTTGGAAATCCAGCGCCAACCGCCTGAACGCCCTTTGATACGATATACATCCTGGAAATAATCGGTTTTCCCCTCTACGAGGTCTTTAAGGTCGGCCTCCACTCTTTTACGATCCTCAGGGTGAAGAAACTGGGGCCATGAACGCTCATAAGAGTGGTTATCCGAAATGTCCAACTCTTTCCAGATATCATTGGTTATGGTTCGCTTGTCTTTATAATCAACAACAATAACTCCAATTTCTGAGAGAAGATTTTTTAGCGGGCCATCCCCCAGAAGGGTATTAACCAGCCGTGCTATCTTTTTATTGTTCTTCCCGACCATATCCACCTGACTTCATGAGTTTTGGTTTTGAAGTATATACGTTATTCTGCCCTGAAAACATGCTGATTATCCATAAAATATTTTATATTGTGGATTTCACCACAAATTATCCAATTGGCCCGGAGATATTGACGATTATGGTTTACTGGAAATAGGATACCCGATAAAACCCTGTAACAGTTGGTTCCTTAATGAGTGAAACTTTAACAAACACCAGCTCACCAGGTCTGGCCGCAGCCCTGGAGCAGGTGGCTAAAGAGAGTTCTGAGGCTGAAGCAGCTGTGGGATTCGGCTACGCCGTCGGTTATATCCCGGGAGTTCTCATCGTTGTTCTGGGAATGCAGCTGATACCTGTAATTTTCAAACTGGACGCAGGAAAAGAGAATCAGGCATTTTGTGAAGATCTGGACATTAATCCCGAAGAAGAACGTTTTACAGAAG
Source organism: Spirochaetota bacterium (assembly GCA_003644105.1). GTDB lineage: Bacteria > Spirochaetota > Spirochaetia > DSM-2461 > DSM-2461 > UBA2779. Next base: position 3,535 of record QNBK01000339.1, read on the forward strand.
GA
>QNBK01000340.1 GCA_003644105.1 Spirochaetota bacterium
AATCCTGATGTGTCTCCTAGTCTAAAATATGCTACTGGTAGACTATCTAATATTCTATATTGGTAAAGTAAGCTCATATTATTCCATTAGCCTAGTATAGAAGCCATTTGAAAATATAGACAACTCTTCGTCTTTCCATAATATCATCATGAATTTATATATTTTTCCTGGTTCTAAAAAGAATTTCATTAATGGCGTACCGTATACGCCTGGGTCTGACATATATTGATTATTATAAACCCATGATGTCATTGAGTGTTGTGCGGGTAAGTCTGGAAATGTGTCGTCTTCTACAGTTCCAAACCCATATTCTAAATTATCTGGTGGGATATAAGTGCCATCACCCAAAGGTAGTATCATCATTCTTTGATTTGATGGTGCTAAATATCTAACTTTAGCTATTTCTGCTTCTGTATAAGTATCATCAATATGAACTTCTACTTCTATTAAATCTGCCCATGTTTCAACACCAACTACTGTACATTCGAATTCTTTCATGTTGGAATCAATAGTAACTCGTGCTGATGTAAATCCTTCAGATGCTGGCCATCCTGGTATACTGGTTGGTCCAGAACCATCATCTGCTTGATAAGCTATGACTACTTTTTCACCAATGAAAAATGAATCATCGAGGTTATCATCTATTATTTTAAATAAACCTATCATGACTCTAAATTTAACAGTATCATTTGGAAAGTCGTCATCTATCCGTAATACTTCTACTGCTGAACAATGTGTAAACTGTAAACCATATTCTATAATGTCGCCACTAGATGCTTTATTACATATGGCTAATGGGAACCCATATACCCTTTGGCCAAACGTATTTGGCTCTCCAGAATATGATGCTGGATGTGGTGTATTTAATTTTATTAAATCCCACCCTTTAGCTATTATTTCAGATTCTATTTCTGGATCATCACCTTCATCATCTTCTGCATCAGGATCATACTCATAATAATTTATACCATTAGTATAAAGGGGGATACTCGAATAAGGGCCGTACTCAACATACGACATAAAGTTCTCTGGTTCTGGAAATTCTTCTATTAAATCTTCTGCGTCTCCAGCTATGAAAAATGTAACACCCTTATGAGTAAATGCCATTACTCTATTCCTCTAACCACCAATGTTATGATATCTGTAATTGTTCCAGCTCCGGCAACATTTTGTGCTGTTCTTTCTATCCATAATGCTAAATATTCACCTGGATCAAGTTTTGCATCATCTGGAAATACTAGTGGTGATGCTTCTATTGGTATGCTGAATGTTATTCCTGCAGGAGGAGTATTTTCATTGGCAATTGTTGTTGCATTTGTATTGTAAGTTCCGAATCCTACTTTAGCTATAGCTTTTGGGGCACCTTCTAGAAATACAGCACCATTAGCAAATAGTTCACCAGTAGTACCTGTATCATTTTCTATCATTATACATCTGTAATCAACAGTACCTTCACTATTTTCTAACTTAGATATGTTATCAAATAAGTTATTTAAATTTGTATTTGCTGTATTTATTATTGCTCCAGAGTCGGTACTCTTTGCACCACCTAGAGATGAATTTGGATCTATATTAGAAGATCCACCTGTTAATCTTAATATTATATTAGCCATTAGTTTTCCTATTATTTTATTATGTTATTTCATTAGAATATGGTAGTAAAAATCTACGTGCCGAGAAGTGTACTAGTGTACCATCTATTTGGTGTATCTTAAATACTATTGTTGGGTTATCTCTAACCATTTTAAATATGTCTTTAGATAAGACATATTTTACATGTGTTGTAAAAACTGCATCTGTTCCATGCTCATCTTCATATCTATTATCAAAGGTTGGTTTTAAATTACCTATTGATTCCCATGTTTCCATGTTATCTTTTGAGTAATACCAATTTCTACTTTGATAGTCTGGATCTTCTCCATATGAAGAGGTTCTGAATAGTGCACCTTTTGTGCTATCAAAATCAAAAAACTCTATTCTGTAATGGAAATTACCATCTGTTTTAAACATGCCTGGTGCTTCAAATATTACCTTATCTGTAAAAGTGTTTATACTATTTACAACTGGTTCTATTACTTCTACTACGGAGTCTGCTGGGTACATATACATTGACGGTGGATAAAGTATTATATCATATTCTTCTTCACCTGAAGAATATGATGTATGGTCAAATGATTCATCTAGGAATTCTTTAATCATATCATAATCTAACGCACACCTCATTGTGCCAACCATTGATTGAGGTTTTACTTTTCTATCTTTAAGTTCATTATTTATATTACTTTTATCATATACTCTTTTCCAGGATAGGCAAGATTCTCTTAAACTTTGCCATCTTCTTCTGCTTTCTGTATGAGTAGGTTGATTTATAGTTGGCGTAGTTCTTGGTAGGCTTAAAAACTCTGGTCTTTGTTCTTCTGGTACAGGGGCATAACCAAAATACCATCTTGTGAATGAGTCTTCTTTTCCTGTTAATGTATCACTTGGGTATTTGTATGTTGGCATTACATTTGTGAAGGCAGTACTATTCTGATCCGCCTGAAGCAGTTCAGTTTTAATATTCATTCTTTTTATAACTTTATAGTTATTACTTAATAAATAAAATCCACCAAAATATATGTCTTCTGTTCCAGTTAGTCTAATACTATCTTCTGCTACTAGATCTGTAGTTCCATTTGCATTATGTACATGTGTTACTCTAATAAAAGGTGTGTAGTTGACATCATCTAGCCATCTAGTTTTTGCTTCTAAGAAATTCTTTTCTGGAACATCATTATACCTAATAGGTCTTATTCTTGAATATCCTTGCTCAAAGAAATCTGGAAAGCTTAGTGGATTATATAATTCATATATGGAATGATCAGCATCATCTGGGATTGGTATCCAGTCGTTCAATTCTGGATCTAATACGATTAATGGCTTGTATTTATATTTGGCTACAAGCTCACCTGCATTCTCATAATGTAAGAAATAAAATTCTAAGAAGGTACTTGGTCTATTTACTAAGTAGTCCTCTAGCATCTTATCGTATGTTTCAGCCATTTTTATATCCTGGGTAGTAAGATGAACTTCTCTCCGGGAGGGACAAGTTCTGTATTCTCTTGTGTTTCTAGTTTGATAAAATTCTTATCTACTATTGAATAGTATATTACATACTGTGCATCTTCATTATAATATCCCATTTCTGGTAGTACATAATTATTAAATGCATAATTTATATCTATATTAAAGACTGAATCTATTAAGGAGTATGGGCTTATTTCTGCACCACAATCTATAATAATTGTGCCTGGATGTATGAATTGAGAAGAGATGTCACTTACTATTGGATCTCCAGGATTAGCTGGTTCAGTAGGTGCTTCCTCTGTCGTGTCGCAAGTTCTCTGTGTCCATCCATTATCTTCATAGAACTGCACAATGTCTGCATTGTTTATTCTTTCAGACTGTATTTCTTCTGACGGTTGTATTATATCAGAATGTATACCTGTTTCTATATTTTGTATTAATGTGTCATCTAGTCCAGT
>QNBK01000341.1 GCA_003644105.1 Spirochaetota bacterium
ACAGAAATCGCCAACCTCTCGGGCAATGAAACAACCGTTGTAAGCCGGCAGGGGTTGGATCGTGTAATGTCTGAGCAGTCTTTAATGGTATCAGACCTTGTTTCCGAGGAAACTCAAGTGAGTATCGGCGCACTTCTCGGAGCCGACGTTATCCTTATCGGTTACATCGTCCCTCTGGGGGATTTCGACAAAATCAATATTCAGATAATCGAGGTTGAAAGCGGCGCCGTTCTCGGCGGCTTCTTTCTGAACTACAAGCTGGAAGACGGATTCCTTCGGGATACGGCAAATGAGACAATTGTGATTGATGGCGGAGCTGTGCAGGTAGCTGGAGTTACCACTGTAAAAACCATATATGAGAATTTCGACGGCAGTGTTGTCAGTTTAAGTCCTTCTCATTACGAAGAATACTGGGGAGAACGAATCCTGTACGCATCGGCAAAAACCGGAACTTCAGAGGAGGGATACAGCTACCTTCAATTTGAAGCGGAGTTTGACTCCATCGACATCATGAAAGGGTGGGAAGACAGCGACCTGAATTTCTACCTGATTTACAGAACCGACTGGAACGCTGACAATCAGGACGGTATCAGCTTCGATTTATTCCCCGAAGGGTTTTCCCAGCTATCAGCTTTTATACAGCAGACCGATTCCAGCGGTGAACAGATAACCCGAATGGCCCCCATGTCCTTAAACCCCGATGAATGGATAGAGATGCAGATTCCCTTCAGAACCTTTATGGATATTTCTGAAGGGGGTAAAATAGACTTCTCCAAGCCGATTTCAATCGGATTTGCCATCCCCTATCTGGACAACTTCACAGCCGGACACTTCAGGAACAGCACCGTTCTTGAAAGCCGGTTAAGGGTTGATAACCTGGGTCTATTCAAGCTCAATGAACCCGATCCACCAGGGTTGATTGAAGCCTACGAAGATGATGTTACCCGAGCCCCTGCTGTTTTCGGAATCGGGGGATCCTACCTTTACGTCGATTATTCTGAATCCGATGCCGGGGTGAAAAAGCGTAACGAGGGTGTTGAGTCCAAGATACTCCGTACATCACTGATAGAGGACGGCCCGGGAGGCCGGTTCCTGAGGCTTTCCGGTGAATTGAAAGTCAACAACAAAATTCAGGCCTTTCTGGATTCAGAAGAAGATCTTTACGTCATCTACAGCCTTACATCCGGAGTAGATTGGAAGGATTTTGAATCGTTCTCAATGCTCATTCGCTCGGACACATTCGAGGCCTGCTATATGGAAATCGTCGGTATGGACAGCGGACAGTACTACAACAGCGATTTCAACATGAACTCCAGCTGGACCAGAATTGGCAAATCGTTCTCATCAATCAACAGCGACGAGGGCAACATGACCGAGAATCCCATGGGTGCGGAAAATGTCCGGATACAGTTTATTTTCGCTATCCCCCGGATCTCCATTCAAAGGGCTCTTCGAAAGGACGGCATTCTGGATTTCTCTATTGACCTTGATCAGATGATTCTTGAATAATCAGCTCATCAAGAGCTCTCTTTGGCACATGATGAACCTGATTCTCATCCCTGTAGTACCGGGTATCGCCGTCTTCACCGAGGGGTTCCAGCACCACCTTCTCCCTGGGCCGTCCCAGAGCCAGAACGTATAAAACCTCAAAATACCCGGGCAGCCTCAGAAGTCCGGCCAGTTTTGTCCTTTTTACAGAGCCGAACATGCAGCCTCCCAGCCCCATCTCCACTGCCCCGAGAAGCATGGTCTGCATAACGATGCCCGGATCCACCGACCAGCTCTTTGCAATTCGAGTATCCCCGAGAATAACGATATACGCCGATGGCCGCTCACCCTCTTCAGGACCCGGCCAGTCCGGCAGGGATGCCGCCCACCCAAGAGTTGAAAATATTTTTGCATTCAGTTCCGGTGTATTTGAGAGCAAATATTTCAAGGGCTGTTTATTCGCCGCAGAAGGGGTAATCCGAGCCAGTTCAATCAGCTCATACAACCGTTCCTTCTCAATCTTTTCATCTTCATAAAACCTTCGATAGGATCTGTTTTTCACAACAAGCTCTTGAATATCCAAATTAAATCTCCTGTCTGCTTATCATACTGCATCTTGCAATCTGGCATCATCATCGTTTTTAACCGATACTGAATTCTGGAGCTGACGACATGAAAATCCTCTTTATCAACAGCCATACCGGTACCGCCACTCTTCCCCTGGCCTCGGCCTGCCTGGCCTCTATGCTGGAAAACCGTTTCGGACATCAGGTGGACTGTCCGATACTGGAGCTGCCCCCGGGATTTTCACTCCGTGATACTGCCGATGAAGTCTTCTCCATGAAGCCGGATCTGATTGCCCTTACTCTTTATTCCTGGAGTCGAGTTGACCTCCTGTCGCTCTCAGATGCTCTTCTCAGCGCTTCGGATTCGAACTGCCCGCTTATCCTTGCAGGGGGGCCGGAGGTTACCGCCGATCCTCTCTCCATACAGAACCACCCTTCAATCAATCTGGCCGTTTCCGGAGAGGGTGAGATAGCCATCTCAACGATTGTCGAAAAGCTCCTCCCTCTGCCGCCGGAAGCCCGCGGGACAGCCCTTGATGAATTTCCTGCACCCTATTCCAAATCCGGTCCTGAAAATCTGGACAACCTACCCTCTCCCTGGGACGCTTCAGCCCTGAAAGGCCGAGAGTACGAGGACACTGTCTGGGAACTTACCCGGGGCTGCCCGTTTAACTGCCATTTCTGCTTCGAATCCAAAGGCAGCAATCGGGTAAGGCACAAATCCCTCTCCCGGGCTGCAGAGGAACTTAAACAGCTTCAGGAAAGGGGGACAGGAAATGTGTTCCTCCTGGACCCCACATTCAACTCTTCTCCGGAGCGGGCCAAAGAACTGCTTCGTCTCTTTATCTCCCGGGCACCGGAACTCCGCTACCACATGGAAGTACGGACCGAATTTCTGGATGAAGAACAGGCGGAGCTTTACGCAGAACTCGGCTGCACCCTTCAGATCGGCCTGCAGACCGCCCACCCTGAGGTGGCCCGGAACATCGGCAGACCATTCTCTCCGGAAAAGTTTCAGGAGAAGCTTCTTCCTCTTCATGAATACGCCGTACCTTACGGGTTGGATCTGATTTACGGTCTGCCGGGAGACAGTTTGGAAGGGTTCCGGGAAAGTCTGGACTTCGCCCTCTTTTGCGCACCGAACCATCTGGACATCTTCCCGTTATCGGTACTTCCCGGAACCCGGCTCAGAGAAACCGCCGGAGGGCTGGGTCTCCATTACCTGAAGAGGGCACCTTACACTGTTACCGGAGACAATAACGGAGGCAAAGGGTTCACTGCCGGGGATCTGTCCGAGGCTCAGGATCTGGCATCTGCAATCAACAGCCTCTACAACAAAGGCCGGGCCGTTCCCTGGTTCCTTCTCTGCACCGAAGCCCTGAACCTCCGGCCGGTGGAAATCATCCAGGCCTATCAGGCCTACCGGAACAGGGGGAATA
>QNBK01000342.1 GCA_003644105.1 Spirochaetota bacterium
GCCCGGAGCCAGGAAGAAGTTCCAGTTCTCCAAGCGTTAAAATTACCGAACTCAAAAGAGAGGGAACCGACGGGAGTGTACTGCGTGTGCACCTCGACGACGGTTCCCTTTTTCTTTTGGATGCCTCTCATCCGGCGGCACTCCGGCTTTCGGCGGGATTGCTGCTGGATACGGTACTTCTTGAGGAGCTGGAATCAGCCTCTGAATATTTCAACTGTAAGCGCAAGGCCCTGAGTCTGCTGGCCCGGGCGGAGCAGTGCCGCTGGGGACTGACGGCTAAACTCTCTAAAAAGGGCTATTCCCGGGAAGCTGTCTCCTTATGTCTGGATGAGCTGGCCTCAGCCGGTCTTCTGGACGACCGGCGCTTTGCCGAGGCCTGGGTGCGCTCCCGTCTGCGGAGCCGGCCCGAGGGGCCCTCCCGGCTCAGGGGAGCCCTGATGGCCAAAGGGGTGAGTGCAGCAACTGCCCGGGATGCTGTTACGGCTGTCTTTGAAGAGCTCGATGATGAGGACGCCGACGAGACTCTCAAGAGAGCTTTCGATAAGCTTTCCCGGCGGTCGGGGATCAGTGAAGATAAACTGATTACAGCCCTGGTGCGCCGGGGGTTCCAGGTCAGCAGAATACGCAGGCTGCTGAGGGACAGAAAATCGGAAGAATAAGCGCTGCAGGAGTTGGTTTTATGCTTGCAAAAAGCTACATCGTCACCGGCCGGGTGCAGGGCGTCGGATTCCGCTGGTTTGTTCTGGGCCGGGCCAGGTCTCTCGATATCACCGGATGGGTGAGAAACCTCCCCGACGGTTCAGTGGAGGTTCGGGCCGAGGGCAGTGAAGCTGCTCTGGAGTCCCTTGAATCCCTGTTGGAAAAAGGCCCCGCCGGTTCCATGGTCAGGGATGTACAGAGCCGACCCTCTTCCGCTTCAGAACGATACCATGACTTCGATATTACATATTGAACAAGAGCGTGTTTAAGGTATAATCATCCTGCCGGGGGATTAGCTCAGTTGGCTAGAGCGGTTGGTTCGCAATCAACAGGTCGTCGGTTCGAATCCGGTATCCTCCACAAAAAGCCGCCTGCAAGGGCGGCTTTATTCGTGTGGAGGATACCGGATTCGAAGGGGAACATCGGCGCGACCGAAGAGGGAGCGCAAACGGACAGGAGGAGAGAGGCAGGAGGCCGAACTCCTCAGGGCGAATCCAACCAGAACCTCCATTAAAGCCGCCTGAACGGGCGGCTGGAATCAGTAACCAATACAAAGCCCTTCCGGAACCTTCACTGGATGAGTCGGCTTCCCCTTCAGTGAATTGATAAATACCGGTGCTTACAGTATAACAAATGAAGATTGTTTTGATCTTTCCAGAACTATGACATTACTGTTTGACCGGGAAACCTCAATATTCAATATAGAAAAAATGGAAGGAGTCATTCTCTAGGAAGTTTTGAGCAAAGGTATTACGTTGAAAAACAGTAATCCGGATTTCAAAGCAGCGTTTATATCAAAGATGTATGAGTTCTCCGAGGATATTCTTCCATATCAGATGGCCGCCATAAAAGAGAAGGTATCAAGGCTGTTGAATGAATAGTCCTTTGATTGCCAAAAAACTGGAATCCCTGGCTCATTGTATTCAACGAATAGAAGATAAAAGACCTGTCAGTCAAACTGCAGAAAGCAGTCGGTTTTCGCAATGTATCAGTTCATGAGTACGATTCCATAGATTGGGAAATTGTATGGCATGCGTTACTTGATCGGAAAAACATAATTATACACAACCGTCCCGGCATCAGCTGTATACTTTCCGAAAATACTGCGGCGTTTATCATCCTTTGTGACGCCTGGAGGGACAGAAATGTTCAACGGACTTTATTGCGACATGAGTACCATCTCTTTATTGTCAGATGCAAAAACCCGGTCAATCAGTTCTGAAAACAGGTCCGGTGAAAAATCCGGCGGTGGACGGGCGAAAATTGATGAAAAGGGTGCGGCTCTTCCTGCATCAAAAGAACTGGGGCAGGGGTGGAAAGTGCATCCCTACGATGATATCAAAAGCGGAGAGACTTTTGTCCTGGCTGATATTGAGGGGCCGGGGTCGATACAGCAGATCTGGATGACTCCAACAGGTGTTTATCGGCATTCAATCTTGCGGGTTTATTACGATGGTATGGAATATCCCGGTGTGGAATGTCCTGTTGGTGATTTTTTTGCCTCCGCCTTTACCTCCTATGAAACATATGCGCCTCTCAGTTCTCTTGCGGTGTGCGTCAACCCCGGTAATGCCTTCAACTGTTACTGGCCCATGCCCTTCCGTAAGAGGATTCAGATAACGATGGAAAATCTCAGCGATGATGATATGCGGATTTACTACCAGATCAACTATGCTCTCAATGCCGTACCTGATGATACAGCTTATTTTCATGCCCGGTTCCGAAGGGTGAATCCTCTTCCCTACAAGGAGGTTTACACTATTGTTGATAACATAAAGGGAAAAGGACACTATGTGGGAACCTACATGGCCTGGCAGCAGAACAGTGATGGATGGTGGGGTGAAGGGGAGATCAAATTCTACATGGACGGCGATGATGATTCCCGGCTCAGTGAAGGGAAAGAACTTGCCGGCTCCACCGGATTTCCCACTATCTGCGGGACCGGAACAGAGGATTATTTCTGTGGTTCCTACAACTTTGAAAATAAGGGAACTTCACAGTACCAGGAATACACCACTCCCTATTCAGGGGTTTCCCAGATCCGCAGACCCGACGGGGTGTACAAGGCCAATCTCCGGTTCAGTATGTACCGCTGGCATATATCCGATCCTGTGAGATTTGAGAAAAATCTGAAGGTAACCATTCAGGCTTTGGGCTGGCGTGCTGACGGACGGTATCTTCCCCTTCAGGACGATATATCTTCTGTAGCTTTCTGGTATCAGTCCTTGCCGTCAGAAAAATATTCCGACCTTCCGGATAGAGATTATCTGGAAATTATCTGATAAAAGACTGAAGAAATATCTATCTCCGGATTAAGACTGAGAGGCAATCAGCTCTGATTTCATCTGCCGGATATACCCGTTCCATTTACCTGCTCAGGAATGATAATTGGCAGTTGATTTGAATGAAACAAAAGGGTTTCCGTTCATGAAAACGCCTGAACGGGATTCTGTTGACAACCGGGAATGTAAGTCATAGACTTCCGTAGAAATAAACATCTATACGAATAATTAGCTGTGATGTAAAGGTATATTATGGGAACAGAAATTGACCGAACGAGTCATGTGCCGATTTTCTGGCAGATTAAACAGGATTTGCATAAAAAGATACTATCAGGTTTTTATAAGGTGGAAGAGCAAATCCCATCAGAACCGAAACTGGCTGAGATATACAAAGTTAATCGATTGACTGCCAGGAGTGCTGTAACCGAGCTTGTAAATGAGGGTATGCTGTACCGGCGGCAGGGGCAGGGTACTTTTGTCTGCAGGCAGAGAGTGGAAAC
>QNBK01000343.1 GCA_003644105.1 Spirochaetota bacterium
ACACCCCAGGCTCAGCCATGGGGTATTGTTACCCTCGACGGCATCAACAACCATCCTCTTCCCGACTCTGCAGATCTTTCGAATTATCTTCCCCCGGTGGCCAGCCAGGGCATGATAGGCAGCTGCTCCGCGTGGTCAACAGTCTACTATGCAAAAACAATTCAGGAGAATCAGGAACGCGGGTGGGGAGCTGAAAACCCGTCCCGTCAGTTCAGCCCCCTGTTCACCTACAACCAGATTACCGACGGAGAAAACCGCGGAACTTCAATCAACAACCACATGGTTCTCCTCCAGGATATCGGTGCCGTACCCTTATCGGAGTTCCCCTACACCCGGGATATCAGCGTCCAGCCCGATGAAGAAACCGTGGAGCGGGCCGCCACGTTCAAGGCCGCCTCCTTCCGCAGTCTCAGCCACTACAACCAGGAAAATAAAAACTGGACAACCGACGCCCGGGATGTGAAAACAGTGCTGGCCGAAGGGATTCCGGTAGTCGGAGGTTTTACCGTTTATGATAACTTTTACAGCTATTCCGGAGGCGTCTACAGTTCCGCTGCCGGGGATATACGGGGCAGCCATGCCATGTGCATCGTCGGATATAACGATAGTAAACAGGCTTTCCGAGTTGTAAACTCCTGGGGAGAAGACTGGGGAGAGGAAGGCTTCATCTGGATTAGCTACGGCCTGTTCGAGGAACTCTGCACTTCAGGCTGTCTGCTGATGTACGATCAGAGAACCTCTGAAAATTTTAAGCTGCCGGCTCCATCAGAACTCAGCAGCAGCAAGGGCAGCAGAACCAACCGTATAGAACTGAGCTGGGCCCCGGTAGAACATGCCGATTATTACAGCGTTCTCCGGGTGAACAACGAAACCGGCAGCTTTGAGGAAATCGGAACCCCCGCAGAACCCCATTTTACCGACACTCCCCTCCCCCCGGGGGTGAATTACGTCTACTCGGTGAAAAGTGTTGAAAAACAGGGATCGGCTCAGGTATACAGTGAACTGAGTGAAATCTCAGAAGGATGGACCGGAAAAGAGAAAACGGTCCCGGGAATCCCTGGAAATTTCGAATACACCTTCTTCAGAGAACAGCCTCTGCTTACCTGGAACAGTGTTGAAAACGCCGATGGCTACAACATCTACCGCTGGAACGCCGACAGAGAAGAGTTTATTAAAATCGGCCGCAGCCCCGATACCGTCTTCCTGGACCGATCCTTCAGTAAACCTTCGGATACAAGCATCTTCCACTACATCGTGGAAGCCTCAAACGGATACGGTTCGGGATATGCCACCGACACCCTGTCCATTGCAGTAAACCCTGAAGTGAGGAAGCCCGAAAAAACAGTCCATCACAAATCGGACAGTTTCAGTGAAGAACAAATAATTGAAGAACCCTTCGACGGAGAGTATTTCCGCAGTGACTACTTTGACTACGAATATACAATGGCCCGGTTCCGCGAGTTCTACCAGGCCGAACAGGAGGCTTTCCGCACATTCCGGGAAAATGAACAGTCAGAGTTTGAAGCCTGGAAGACCCGTCAGAATCCAGGTAATCATTGACAGACGATTACGGAACCCTTTAACCTCAGCTTATGGAACCCCTTCAAACCCGCCCCCCCGCTTTCCTGATAACCCTTACAGCAATTCTCACCCTCACCGTTCAATCCCTCACCGCCGCAGACCCCGCCTGGGTAAAAAGCTACGGAACCGATACCCCCTATCCCAGAGATACCTACCTCACAGGCTACGCCTCAGTATCCAGGGATGAACCCTCCAGCCGGGCACAGGCCCGGGATCTCGCTCTGGCCGATCTCTCCGGAAAAATACGCACCAGAGTACAGTCGGAACTCCTTCAGATCGCCTCGGAATCAGACGGGGATTACAACTCCTCGGTATCCCAGATCACCCGGAACTCGGTGGACATCACCATCACCGGAGCCGACTTCAGCTATCATGAAAACCGTCGGGACAGCTATGCCCTGGCCTATGTACCCCTGCACACCCTTACCCGTAACTTCACCGACGAAGCCTCCGCCTTCTGGGAAGAAATCCTTGAAGCCCGGGAGAATGCAGAATCCCTCTCGGCTTCGGGAAATACCGGCAGGGCCCTTGCAGCTCTCTATCGGGCCTCAGCCCTTTTCCCCGGGATTTATGAGCACTACACCATCATCCGCTCCCTGGGAGTATCCGGCGGCGAATCCGGCTTTTTCCGCAGTCTTTCCGGGGTGAATGCTTTAACTGACCTCCAAAGAACCGAGTCTGAAATCAATACCCTCATCGAAAAACTCTCAAACCGGGATGCCTCAAACATCTCTGAGGCGGCAGAAATGATTGCCGTGATAATGGACATGCAGCAGGTACCCGGCGGCCGCATCCAGGTGCCCCCGGCCCTCTATGAATCAACCACCTTCTCCAGCGAGTTCGGTCGTTACACCTCAGAACGCCTGGAAAGCGAACTCATCGCCAATCTTACCCCCGGTACCGGGCTCACAGTGTTCCGCAGCCAGTACTGGGAAGAAGGGGACAGAATCCGGCTCATCGTTCTGGCCTCCGACTCCTCAGGAGAAAAAAAAGGCCGAGCCGAAGTACTGCTCCCCTCCTCCTCCGCCGGAAGCCGTTCATTAAAACCCCAGGGCTTCGATTAAGCCATGATTGCCCTTCAGGAGTTCGCCGACGGAGCAGTAAGCGACGGGGGGCTGAACATCGACATCTGGACCGGCAAAGGCCGGGATGAGGATGCCCTGGTATTCACCGACGGGGAAATCATCCAGCTCTACTTCCGGGTGAACCACACCGTCCCGAAATACATCGACGGAGAACTCTACCAGGTATTCGGATCCCTCAAAGATGTGGTGGTAAACACCCGGGGTCTGGGCCGTAGGCAGAACTCCTCGGGTGAAACAATGCGGGTAGGCGAGGCCATGTTGACAATAACAACCATGAATAAAAACCCGTCGTAATATGCGATAAACATCCTTGCTCTACGTGTCGTAATATGCGACAATTATGTTAATGAACCTAATGAATGAAGCGAAGATGCTCAAGGAGACGAAACGCTATTCGGCGGTGAAGAAGGACTTGGATGTTTTCCGAGCGAAGCTAAAAAAGTGTAAAGCTACATGCTTCCAGGAGTTTAAGGAGGATTTTCCTTCGGCAGATCAAGTTGGTAACAAAACCATTGCAGTGTGTATTGACATTCGTGGAAATAATTATCGTTTGATCATAGAAAATTTCTACGCTCTTCAACGCACATACTTCGTGAAGTTCATGAATCATAAGGATTACGACAGGAAGTATCGTTCCTAGACTATTTTAAGGTGGCATATATGCTTACTTTCAAATCCAAGGTCAAACCAGAAGAGCTTTCCAAACAGCTTGCAGTTTTCAATGTTCGCAATGAGAATGACGCGATTAATCTTGGAGAATATCTGCACGAGATAGATAGAAGAATCTATGAAGGAGAGGAGGAACTAAA
>QNBK01000344.1 GCA_003644105.1 Spirochaetota bacterium
AAAATAAGCTATAATTGAGTATTATTAACTCCCCGGGAGGTTCTGCTGTGACACTTACCATTCTTTCTGAAGATTCGCCCAATCCGAAAAATCCCGAATTGAAATCCGGTCATGGGCTGGCGATTCATGTCTCTGTAAAGGGAATTTCCCTACTCTATGATTTCGGCCCCGGCGGTACGTTAATCCACAATTCCGAAAAAATGGGTATCAGACTGGAGGATGTGGATGTGGCAATTCTCTCCCATGGTCATTACGACCATTCCGGCGATATCAAAACGTTCCTGGAAGTAAACAGCAAAGCCGTTATCTACCACGGCCGGGATGCCTTTACTCCCAGGTGGAGTATTTCCAATGGATCCCCCAGAGAAGTGGGTATCCCTGCAGAAATTAGAGAGCTTCGAGACGAAAAACCGGAACGCTTTGCCCTGATAAACGATCTTTACGACCGGGAAGATTTTGTTATACTCCCGGCCGCCCCGGGACTCCATTCCAAACCCTCGGGTAACTCCCTGCTTCTTGCCGGAAATGAAGGGGAAAGGCTTCAGGATGATTTTGTAGATGAACTCACCCTGGTTATCCGGGGAGAGAAAGGGCTGGTAGTAATAACCGGATGTTCCCACCGGGGAATTCTCAATATCTCCGAGCAGATAAAAGCTTACTGCAGCAAGTGCTCGGTTAACGCTCTGATAGGCGGATTCCACCTGAGAAACAAAGAAGAATCAGAAGAAAATATCAGATTTATTGCAGGACAACTGGCTGAGAGTCTTCCGGACAGCCGGATTTATTCAGGACACTGCACAGAAAGCAACGCCGGCAGCATCCTTGGAAAAACTTTCGGCAAACGCTATGGGAAGATGTACACCGGAAGAATTCTGGAATTCTAATTTTTTAGCCGGGCACAGTAATGAAATAAGCTGATTAATATATTTGTTATACGGAATATACTGTTGTATACTAATCTTCGTGAGACACCTTCCTCATATCAGGCTGATTACTCTCATTGTTCTTTTATTCGTTTTCTTTGCTCTTCCTTCCCTTACAGCACAGCCTTTCCCCCAACCGGGTAATGACGAAGAAGTTTCTTTACTCGGGGTGTATTACCAGCGCAGCCCCGGTACATTACCCGGCGAAGTGAAGGGGAAAATACGAACACGGATAGAAGGACCGGACAGACTCTCTCTGTTAATAGATGCTTCGGAATGGGGTGTTCTCTGGTTTAAAGTGGAAGAGGGGGTTTATTCCATCATTGCTGATGAGAATATTAAGATTACTCCGGGTGTTTCTGAAACAGTTCACGTTCCACAAGCCTCAGTGGTTCTGGCACCATTTATCCTTGAGCGCTCTGCGGATGGTGTAGCAATCCAGCGGCTTAACGAGGAAGTCCGGCAGAAAGCGGGCAGGGACCTGGCCCTTCATTTCAACTATCCTCAGTGGCTGGGCCGGAACCTGATCGGATTCGGAACCCTGCGTCCCTCTTTAGACCCTGAAACCCTGCAGTTCAGGGTGAACATCAGCACCGATCCTGAATCTGCAGAGATTTTTGTTGATGATGTACTGGCAGGAACCGCTCCCCTGGGATTCTCTTTAACCGGCGGGAAACATCGGATTCTAATCAG
The DNA here is from genome assembly GCA_003644105.1 of Spirochaetota bacterium. GTDB lineage: Bacteria > Spirochaetota > Spirochaetia > DSM-2461 > DSM-2461 > UBA2779. The sequence goes on from QNBK01000344.1 coordinate 1,617, forward strand.
GTATGAGGGTTTTGAAGATGCAATTTATTATGTCCGTCTTGAAGGGGATGCGGATATTGATGCCGTACTGAAACCAGCCGAAGCGGCCGCGATGGAAGGCGGAAAAGAAAAATATTCAACTCTGGTAGCTCCCTTTGTCTCCGTTACCGGTCAGAACGATCAGTTTTCACGGCTCTTTGCCGATACGTTACTTCTCACTCTTGAAAATGACGAACGCCTTGATGTTAAACCTTCAGCCCTTCCCTGGGTTCAAAGGGATGCTCTGATTCATCCGGATTTCCTGCCTCTGGAAGAAATCGGTGCCGATCTGGTGGTTAGCGGCTTCTTTTCTGAAACAGATGGAAAGCTCAGTATTCAGGCCAATCTCTACGATGTTCAGGCTGAAACCATAAGGGCTGCGGTAACCTGGTACGGCACTGCCGGGTTTGATATTTTCGACGCTATGGATGAGATTGCCGAAGAGTTTGCCCATGAGGTGGACCGGGTACTTCCAGCTGCAGGACGGGCACTGATAACCCGGCAGGAAACGATTTTCAGCGGTGTCGACCGGAGTGAAAGCCTGTTGGCCCGAAAGAAAATAATACGAAAAAGGTGGCGGGAACAGCCGAATGTATTAACATTCCAATCCGGCATGGGCGGGATTATGGAAGAGTTCACTGTAAGTGACGGTACATACACTTCAACAGCAGGTCTGTCAGACGGCCCTGTAATACCATTGATATTCTCATGGGATCGGGATATCAATTCCCGGTTTGCAGCAGGGACCGGTGTAACAATTGGATTTAATAAATCCAGAAATGAATATTCAGGTGGGGAAGAACAAAACTGGTTCGCCTCAGCCTTTGCAGGGCCCAGAATGGTATTCCGAAGTCTCAGGGCGGATATTTATCTGGGAATTGACTTTCAGATCAGTTATTTCCCCCGGATTACCGAATATTGGGATGATAGCGGTCCCCGTCAGGCGGACCTGGGCCCCCTTCTTTATCTCGAGCTGCCGATGAAGATCGGACTCCGTTACTATTTTAACCGGAGAATCGATACAATGCCCCTCTTTCTCAACGCAGCTTTGGGGATAACGCCCCTGGGTTATCATTTCGACCTGGGGGGAGGAAACCAGAACGGTATGATGTCAACCGGTATCCTTCTGAACATTGGAATGGGGGTACGCCTGTAATGCGTAGAGTGTTCCTTCTGCTGTTCTGCCTGGCGATTTTCACATCCACCGGTATTTTTGGAGAAGAATCCCGGATACCCCGGCGTATCCGTATTATCAATCCCGACGGAAAGGCTCCGGCAATGCTCCCTTCAGTGCTGTATGCACGTCTTACCGGCAGAATGCCTCTGGTTATTGCCGGTCCTGAAGATTTTCCCCACAACACCATTATACTGAAAATGGATGACAAAATTCATATTACCCTTGAGGACCGCAAGGGTGAGTTGGACAGCCGGGATTACCCTCTGGAGATGGGTGAAAATCTCCCGGCGGCAGTAGTGGCATTTGATAAACTGGCTGAGGACTGGGAACCCTACCTCGGTTTGGTTGATCCCGACGTTTCTGAAGAACTTGTAGTTCGCCGAGAGCAGATGGAGGCGGAGGTATCATTTGAAGAGGCACTCCTTACCCCATTCCAGGCAACGCTGTGGCTTCCCCTTGCCCTGCGGCAGATTATTATCACCGACGGCAATTTCGGTGATAGCAAATTTGTCTGGCAGTGGCCGTTACGAGCCGATTTCACCTGGTTCTTCAACGATAACCTGGGAGTCTCAGGGTCATTCAGATTTGAATACGGGGATCATATTTCTTTTGCAGTTGAAGAACCCGACCGGAATCCCCTGAATACAACCGTACTCA
>QNBK01000345.1 GCA_003644105.1 Spirochaetota bacterium
AGCTGTTCGGGCCGAGATGATCTCCCCCGAGAAGAAGACGGTCTGTTGGAAACCCCGTATCCCCGGCAACCCGGTTAAGATATTCAACAAAATCAGCTGGTTTCATTCCGGTATATCCACCGAACTGGTCCACCTGGTTGGAGGTGGACTCCACCAGAAGAATAGAGCCGTCCTCCAGAGCTTGTTTCATCGAGGCCCGGATAACACCTTCATGGGCGGAGCAGACAGAATAAATGCCTCTGGGGCTTCCTGATTTGTTGGCCTTGATTATGGCGGTAAAGGTTTCTACTGCAGTCATAAAATCTCCTGTGACGGTGTTACGATAACTTTAATAAAGAGCTCTTTCCCGCCGAAAATCACATCAAGCCCCTTCTGGAAATCCTCTATACCATAACGATGAGTGGTGAGGGAGTCGGTATTTATCAGACCCTCTTTGAGCATCCATACCGCCGTTTCCCATTCAGAACCCGGCCAGGGTGCCGAATAGTTCATCCATGAACCGACTATATTCAGCTCCTTACGGGTAATGCGTTCAAACAAAGAGGCCTCAAAGGTGATATTCCGGGGGGAAGTACCCACAAGTAGAACGGTGCCCCTTCCTTTGGCGATTCTCACGGCACTGAGTTTTGCCGGGTTGGACCCTGAGGATTCAAACACCACATCAGCGCCCTTCATACTGTCCAGGACCTCTTCCAGGCTTTCAACAGCAACATTTACCGCCCGGGTAGCGCCCATTTCCAGAGCCAAACTGAGTTTCTCAGCTACAATATCGCTGGCAATGATGTTCTTGGCCCCCATAGCCTTGAAGATCTGAACCGCCAGAAGCCCGATGGCTCCAAGCCCGGTTACCGCGACAGTCTTCCCCAGCAGATTACCAAGCCTGAGTATGGGGTGCAGACAGACGGTAACCGGCTCAATAAAGGCACCCTTTTCCAGTGGAAATCCATCACCGAGAAGAACGATATTTGATGCGGGAACCTTCACATACTCGGCGAAACTCCCGTCGATCCGGGATCCGACGAAAGTATAGCCCTCGCAGAGGGAGAACTCCCCCCGGGCACAGAATTCGCATTCATGGCAGGGAACCAGAGGAGCGGCGGTCACTTTATCTCCGGGAGCCATATCAGAAACGTCATCTCCGATACTGTGGATAGTCCCGGAAAACTCATGCCCGAGAACCAGCTTGTCCCACTTGGCATTATCTTCAATGAACCGGTGGGTATCAGAACCGCAGATGCCCGTATAGGCAACTTTGACAACAACTTCATCATCGCCGGGCTCAGGCATATCTCTTTCAACCACAGAAACTTTTTTCGGTCCCCGGCGTATTACTGCCTTCACTTTAATTCCTCCTGCGAACTTAACGCACTTAATTCTTGAAAAGCCGGCTCCAGCTGCCGGTACAAAGTATCAAACAATTTGTATCCGGTATTATAGAACTCAGATTTATTCTCTTCCGGAGTGTGAATACCCCGGGAGCCCCCCCTGGCGGACAACATTTCGGTTATCGATTCAAAGTCATCAAAAAAACCCGCTGCCCGGGCCCCGGCCATGGCCATACCCAGAGGAGCCGTATCCATTTCTCCAACCCTCAGTATGTCCACTCCCAGAACATCAGCAAATATCTGAGAATACACCCGGCTTTCCGAGCAGCCTCCGGTAAGCTTTCCTTCAGAAGGAAAAATCCCCAGTTCCCGGGTGAGTTCCAATATCCTGCGGATGCCGTAGGCATTACCCTCCATGAAAGCACGGGCCAGTTCCCCGTCACTCATCGATGGATCCATACCGAAGAGGACACCCCGGGTATGGCTGTTCCACAGAGGTGCCCGCTGCCCCACCATGTAGGGGAGGAAAATAAGCGGTCTATCTCCCGGATTCACCACATCAGCCCGGTTATCCAGAGAGGCATAATCGTTCTCGCCGATAAGTTTGGCAAACCATTTATATCCGGCACCGCCGTAATCAACTCCGGCAGTGTGTATCCACCTTCCGGGAACAATATGATGATAGATGTGAAAGGATTTATGGAAACGTGGTTCGACGGTACACAGGGACACGTTCGTTGCGGTTCCCGCTGAAATATAAAGATCCCCATCCCCCAGGATGCCTGCTCCGAGGCCCGCGGCAACATTGTCCATAGCACCGGCAATAACCCCCGTCTGTGTTGATAATCCCAGTTGATCGGCGGCGGTCCTGCTGATACGGCCCACAATATCCGTACTTTTGTAAATGGGAGGCAGCTTTGCCCTGTCCAGTCCGCTTCCCTGAATCAGGGTGTCGTTCCAATCCCCTTTCAGGGTATCGCAGAGCTGGCTCAGGCCGCATTGGGTTTCATCCATGGAGAACTCACCGGTGAGCCGGTGAACCAGATAGGCATTGGCAAAAAGGAACTTCTCAGCCCGATGGTAAATATCAGGCTCATTCTCCTTCACCCATCTCATTTTCGGCGAAAAATTGGAAGGATCGTTGTGGTTGCCGCTGATGTTGAACAAATCTTCACCGAGAGCATCGTCTATCACCCGGCATTCGGCCTCAGAGCGGCGGTCCATCCAGATAATGGCCTTCCGCAGTGCATTCCCATCTCTGTCCACAGGAACCACAGTCGGTGTCATCCCATCAATGGCAATGATGGCAATCTCTGCCGGATCCGGGGAAGATGAATTGTTCAGCAATATTCCTACAGCCGCTTTCAAGGCATCCCACCACTGGTTCACATCCTGCTCGGCCCAGCCCGAAGCCGGATAATCCGTAGAATAATCCACTTTTGCCCTGGCAACAGACGACAGATTCCCGTCAAATAAAACGGCTTTCATACTGGTTGTGCCCAGATCGATACTCAGAATGTATTTCATGTATTGAAAGTTTATACTCTGGACAAATATTAGTGTATGGCAAATCATGGACATAGCATGGCAATTTTTGACCAGGATACCTCTTCCGAACCCGGATATTTCTCCAGCCAGATTCGTATGGCCAGGCGTTTTTTCAACCCCGATGCTTTGGACTCCGGTTCGGAAAATTACCGGATGGTCTCCGGTGGAAAGGAGATATGCATACCGGGATACAGAGTGATGAGGGAAAACTTCAACTACTGGGCTCTGGAACTGGTGAGCTCCGGCAGGGGTACACTCCATCTTAACGGCAGAAGCTTCAACCTGCTCCCGGGTTCAGTTTATTTATACGGCCCCGGGATTCCCCATCAGATATCAGCAGACAAGGGTGATGCTATGGAGAAGTACTTTATAGACATTATTCCGGGAAATCAGGTACAGGAATCATTCACCATATTCAAACATCTCATGTCGGAAAATATTCTTTACAGCCATTCTCTGGAGTCTCTGAAAAGAACTTTTGAAGAAATAACGGAATACGGCAGATTGCGCACAGAGGGTAGTAAAGAAATCAACTCAAAACTCTTTGAAATTCTTCTACTTAAGATATCAGAAACATCCACCGAGGATAGTATCC
>QNBK01000346.1 GCA_003644105.1 Spirochaetota bacterium
CTTAAAAAAGTTTAAGAAGCTAGAAATGCAGTCTTACCATCAGATCGCCGCCGATGGGTACATCGTTGATATCTGAGTTGTAAAACACCTCTTCATTAACCTTAACCTCACCGTAAAGCTCAAGGAACAGCAGATCCAGACCGGCACCGACACTCAGGTAGTGATCGTAGTACTGGGTACCGATTTTAAGGAATTCAAAGAAGGTGAAATTGGCACCGAAACGCATATGGGACAGAGTTCGGTTCATGGCCTGTTCAAAATTATCTCCGTTTTCAGCAACATCTTCAGCATATCCGATGACATTGTACATATCAAAACTCAGCTTGGGTCGTACAAAACGCCAGTCCGGTTGCCAGGTGATACCCGCATCCATGTCCATGGTAAACTCATATTGAACATCGTCCATCAGGTAGGCACCGGAATCAATAATCCCCATGATTCCATCAGCTGTATAAGGTGTATCTACCTGGGTGTAACCGATAACATCGTTAAAGGTAATACCAACTCCCAGTGCAGGAGTCGGACGCCAGACAGCTCCCAGATCGACACCCCAGGTGTATCCGTAGTTTATTGTATTCGGGTCGCTTATCAAGCTGTTGAAATTGTCAAATCCCACTGGTGAAGCGTTTTTCATCAGCATTCCGTAATTTCCGGAGAAACCGACAGCAAGTTTTCCCTCAAACAGATTGAATCCACCTCCGGCGATAACCCCAAGTTCGTTGTAAATGGTTTTAATACCGTATTCCTGGCTTGCAGAATCCATAAAAGCCACGCCCATAGCCTGGTCGTAGATTCCCAGGCCGAAACCTTTAATAAGAAAACCGGTTTTAAAACTGGCCAGGGCGTCGACGGATATTTCACCAGGCAGTGCTGCATAAAAAGCCGCATTGCTTCCATCAACAACACCAGCGAGATTTTGCTCAATAGTATCCATCTCACTTCCGGCACCAGTAGTCAGACCTTCCGCGGCTGTTTGGACGGCAGCAGGATCGGTCCAGTCAACACTGGCCCAATCAAGGGAAGTGCCTCCAAACAGGGAATCAACCAAAGCCTGGTCAATAACACCTGAATCAACTAAGCCAACCAATGCCTGCGATGCGTCTGCAAGTGTCTGTACATCTGTGGTACCGCTCCCGCCGCTGTCAGCCATTGCCATGGCCATATCAGTCATACCCATAAGCAGCTTTACATCATTCACCTTCGATCGGGCTCCCACGTTCACCGACAATTCAAAACCGCTCTGCCCGGCTGCTCCTGCAGGGTTCACAAAGAGAGAGTTGAATCCCCCGCGTTCTCCGACATAGGGGTCAGAGGTTTTTTTCTCATCTTCAAAAAGGGTACCGGCAAACAGGGTTGCCGGCAGAATCAGTAAAGCAAATAAAATAATAATTGTTCGATCTCTCACGAGAGTACCTCCAGGCCGGAATGAAAACCGGCCTGCTCCGAACCACCGGAGCTGTAAATAGAATTAAGCTTAGAGTCTTTGGTACTTTTCGTAATAAATGAATTTTTAAATATCATGACTAAACTCTATCACGACCTTTTTATCTCATCCAAGCATATTTCTTATTCATTTATTTCCTTGATGATGCTCCTACGAGAGCGATAGTTAATATATTTATTTACATAATAATGATTTACATGGTGATCGTTATTATTGAACATCTTGTTTGGGTTGTAGTTTTTATATGTAGAAAATATGAAGTTGGCTCTTTTGTAAAAAATCACTAAAAAAGACCATCTTGATTGGTATTTTACCTCCTTCAGGAATTACAGTTACAGTATGGAAAGAATTCCCCTGGATATGACAGAAGAAGTTGCTGACGCACGAAGTGAAAACCTGCCGGTACTGGCCTTGGAATCTACAATAATATCTCATGGGATGCCTTATCCCGAGAATGTTGAAACAGCACTGAGAGTTGAAGAGATTGCCCGGCAGGAGGGAGCTGTCCCTGCCACAATTGCTATTATTGAAGGACGGTTGAAAGTAGGTCTTACTCATGATGATGTTGACAGAATCGGGCGTAAAGGACTTGAGGTTGCCAAAGCCAGCAGAAGGGATATACCGTTACTTGTAGCTTCAAATGCGGATGGTGCCACTACCGTCGCTGCAACCATGATTATTGCGGCCTTGGCCGGTATCCGTGTTTTCGCCACGGGAGGTATCGGCGGTGTTCACCGTGGTGCATCCACGTCTTTTGATATCTCCGCCGACCTTGAAGAGCTTGCAAGAACCGAAGTCGCCGTAATTTGTGCCGGGGTTAAATCTATACTTGATATCGGGTTAACTCTTGAATACCTGGAAACAAGAGGCGTACCTGTAATCGGATACAAAACTGATGAAATGCCGGCATTCTACATTCCGAAAAGCGGCTTTAAACTGGACCTCAGAGTTGATAGTCCGGATGATATTGCTGAAATACTTCATGCTCAATGGTCTTTGGGGCTCGGCGGGGGCATTGTTATTGCACAGCCGGTACAAAGCGAGCTGGCCATGGATGAAGCTATAATTAGTAAAGCAATTGATTCCGCCCTGTCGGAAGCAGATCGGCAGTCGATAAAAGGAAAAGATATTACACCGTTCCTTCTGGCGAAAATATCCGGTATCACCGGTGGGATGAGTTTGAAATCAAATATTGCCCTGGTAGAGAATAACGTTCGTCTCGGCGCAAAAACAGTTACAGCCTATACAGCTCTGGGGCGCTGAGAGCACAACAAAAGAGGACCGCTTAGGCGGTCCTCTTCATACCTGATGACAAGAAGCGTCAGGCAACGCGATTTGCAATATCAACCATCATATAGTTTAAAAAGTCATCGGCCAGATCGCCCGACTTATCCTTTTCAGATTTTAAAATTGTGTTAAGACCGTAGATTATTGCTGAAGCAACAGGTACAGCAATTTCAGGTCGGCGATCGTTCTTTTTTAGGACGTCCATCAGCGTATCCCGAAGGACCCCGTGAAGATCGTCAGCCACTTTCTGGAACTTTGTACCGGTACTACCGCCGAACAAAGTGAGCCACTCCGAGCGGTGATCTTTCTGTAACTCTTTGAAGCCGTCAAGAAGATAGTTCAGCCTGGATTCAGGCTCTTCCGGCATATTTGATTTCAAGCTGTTTATCTCATCAAAAAGACTTCCGATAATCGCTCCGTAGAGATCTTCCTTGTTTTTATAGTAGCGGTATAGATTCCCAACAGTCATATTCGCACTTGATGCGATCGACCTCATTGAAGCTTTCTCAAAACCGTGTTTTTTAAACTCACGCCTGGCAGACTTGATTATCCGCTGCCTTACTTCCTCTTTAAGAACCTGCATATTAATGCCTCCAATCTTGATTTCCTGCAACGCTGATAAATTACACGATCAGAAAGCGAACGTCCAATATTGAGATGTATTTGTATTTCGAAGAAGAACACATGTTCTCATTAAAACCTTCACACGAAACACAAGAAAACCACC
>QNBK01000347.1 GCA_003644105.1 Spirochaetota bacterium
AATATGGGAAAACTGCTCTGGTATCAGAAGGAACGCTGGCCCGAAGAGTTCGCACGAATAGATAAGGTTCTCTTTTATCCTCAGTATTTCGGTTACAGATTAACCGGGAATGCCGGAGCGGATATCACTTACACCGGTTGTCACAGTTATTTGTGGGATTTCGGTAAAAATGATTGGTCTGAAGTAGTTGATAAGCTGGGTATCAGAGATAAACTTCCCGCTGAACCCAGAGCTTCGGAGAGTCAGTTGGGTGTGATTTCTGCCGAAGTAGCCGCGGCTACAGGTCTTTCTACGGATACGAAGGTAACATTCGGAATTCATGATTCCAATTCCTCCCTTATACCTTATCTGATAACTCAGAAACAGGACTTTGTTCTGAACTCCACCGGAACCTGGTGTGTGGCGATGCATCCGGTAGACGAAGTGAAGTTCGATGGTGAAGAACTCGGTAAGATGGTTTTTTACAACCTCTCCTATGCAGGGAAGCCTGTAAAGACTTCTATCCTTCTGGGCGGCCTGGAATACGCTTTCTACACCAGTACTCTGATGGCCCATCACGGCCGGAATGACTGGCCGAATTATGATCCTGCCATGTACACGGATATTCTCAGGTTACCACGTACATTTCTATTACCATCAATTGTTCCCGGGAGCGGACAGTTTCCTGATTCAATTGCCCGGGTAGTTGATGACGGAACAATCTATTCGATTGCCGATATCTCTGATGGAAAACGCTGGCCCGAGGCCTTTGAGGATTACCTTGACGGTTTTGCTCTGGCCAATCTGTCTCTGGCCATTCAAACCAGAGTTGCTCTTCAGAGAGTAGACCTAGCACCGGGTACTGAGGTGTTTATCGAAGGCGGTTTCCGTCAGAATCAGAATTATGGCGCATTACTGGGAGCTCTACTCCCGGAGAACCCTCTATTTCTGACTGAATTGGAAGAGGCGACAAGCTATGGAGCAGCTCTTTGCGGGAAAGCCCTGGCTGATAGTGTTTCTGTGGAATCTCTCAAAGATTTTGTTTCTCTGGATAAGAAACCGATACAGCCGGCGGAACTTCAGGGATTGGAAGGGTATGTTGAGGCATTTCTGGGGAATCTGGAGAGCTGAGATCTTAACGATAGAATTATTTCACTTTGCATAAGAAGTCTTTTGGTATTACCTTGTATTACCTGGAGGCTGAAAAAATGAGTACAGGACTGAAAAAAGCCGAAATAATCACATTTAAAGTGGATGAAGCCCTTTCTGAGTCCCTGGAGGGTATACAGAACCGCTCGGACTTCATTCGTTCAGCCATTCTTTCGGCTCTGGGGAATGTCTGTCCGGTCTGCCATGGTACTGGTACATTGAGTACCTCACAGATGCGCCATTGGACAGATTTCAGTAAGAACCACCATATGAATACCTGCAGTGACTGCAGAGAACCTTACCTGGTATGCGACCATGAGTAGAATATCAGCCTTGCTTTTGTTTCTGGCTTTTCCTTCTTTTCTGGTGGCCGGGGGGACTGAAGAAGCTGAAATTCTAAACACCATACCGTTGATTGAGCCTGTTGCCCTGAATGGCCGGAAACTCAAGGTTGTCGCCACCACCAATTTTGTTGGCGATGTCCTTTCACAGATCGTCGGCTCATCGGCCGAGGTTACCGTACTCATGTCCCGGGGGCAGAACCCCCATTCCTGGGAACCCGGCCCGGGCAGTATCGCAGCTGTTGAGAATTCCGATCTTATCTTTGTTAACGGACTTGGATTGGAAGAAACCCTTATGAATATTATAGAAGGAATGAAAACTGCTCCGGTGGTTCCTGTTTCTGCAGGAGTTGATATACTGACTGGAAGCCACGGGGCCTCCAATCCTCATGTCTGGTTTTCCCCTTTGAACGTGATTATCTGGACTGAGAACATCCAATCAGCTCTATCAGCCGCCGATCCGGCAAATGCTTCAGAATATCAGAAATTTGCGGCTTCCTATATTTTTAAACTGAAAACGCTTGATTCAGAAATCCGAACAGCCGTATCCGGACTTAATCCTGATGAGAGGAAGATGGTGACCGATCATTCTTCTTTCGATTATTTTGCCCGGGATTACGGATTTGAAATATCCGGGAAGGTGGTGTCCTCATCAAACGATCAGGCCGAACCTTCAGCCCGGGATATTGCCTCTTTAACGGAATTGGTCCGAAAAGAAAATGTGAAGGCTATCTTTGTCGGGGGAACCGCCGGTGAGAGCTTGAAAAAACTGTCCGCATCAGTAGCTGCTGAATCCGGACGTAACCTGCCGGTGGTGGAACTGCTGGCAGGTTCCCTGGCCCCGGGCGGTGAACGTGGAGATAACTATGAGGATTTTGTCCGATACGACACCGAACTGATTGTCAAAGCATTGGGAGGAAATCGATGAGACTCCACTACGGAGGCCAATGCCATCTCCCGGCCATAGAAGGTGCTGCAGCGTTACAGCTGAACGATGTAAGTCACCGATACGCATCCACACCAGGCGATGTTCTCAAGAACGTTTCACTTACAGTGAATCCCGGAGAGCGTGTGGCCCTTGTTGGCCCCAACGGCGCGGGAAAGTCCACTTTGCTGAAGCTCATACTCGGCATGGAACACCTGAGCCGGGGAACCATCGACGTGTTCGGCCGCCCGGCCACTCACTGTCTCCACCGGGTGGCCATCGTACCCCAGCGCACCACCGTGGACTGGCGTTTTCCCATCACTGTCCGGCAGGTGGTGATGATGGGACGTTACGTACACCTTGGCTGGTTCAAACGGCCAAAGCCGGCGGATTTTGAAGCGGTTGAAGCCGCACTTGATGCCATGGAAATCACTGAGCTGGCAGACCGGCAGGTAGGGGAACTCTCCGGAGGTCAACAACAAAGAGTGATGCTCGCCAGAACCCTGGCCCACGATGCCGATCTGATGCTTCTGGATGAACCTCTGAATCATGTAGACATCACTACCCAGGAACTGATTTTTCACACCCTTGAACGTATAACCAGCATGGGGAAGGCCGTTATTGTCAGCACTCACGATCTGGGTGTTTTAACAGTGCATTTCACCCGGGCTCTGTTTCTTGATAAACGCATCATTGCCGACGGACCTCCCAAAGAGGTTCTCACTCCCGAAACCATTGCCGAGGCCTACGGCTTCGAATTTCACAAGGATTATCACCCATGGGATTCCTGATAGAACCCCTTCGATATTCATTCATGCTCCGGGGGCTCGGCGGAGGACTGCTCACCGCTTTTGCCTGTGCCGCTTTAAGCGCTTTCGTCGTCTGGCGGGGTATGTCATTCATGGGGGATGCTCTGGCCCATTCGGTTCTCCCGGGCATCGTCGTCGCCTACATCCTGGGTATCAGTCTCTTCTGGGGAGCTCTGGGAGCGGCCGTTCTGGTGGTTATCGGCATCGGTCTTATCTCCCGGCGGGGGGGGCTCGGTGAGGATGCGGCTATCGG